>JAHJRV010000121.1 GCA_018830725.1 Actinomycetota bacterium
AATTTAAAAAAATTATGCTATTTCACCACTTAATTTTTTACGTTTATAAAAAATTGCTAGAATAACCGTTGTTATAAAAAGCAAAAGTGAACCTGTTAATTGAATATATATCCCGGATCCTTCTCCAAATCTCTCAGAAAAATATCCTATGAAGGGCTGAAAAATCATATTACCCAATGATAACATCCCCAAAATATAACCTGAAATAAATCCTGATAGTTCAGGTTTTTGACTTATTGCTAAAGAGGTTGTTAGGGGAGTAAAGCCTCCCAAGAAAAGACCTATCATTATAGAGGCAATAACCTTAATAACAATATTTCCTGAAAATGTAATAATTATCATAAAAATTGCATTTAATAAGCATCCTAAAAGAATAATTTGATATTCTTCAAGAAAATTCATTGCAATTTGCTTAAGCTTAACGCCAGCCATTAATGATAACCAATATAATGAAAGACCTAAAGAACTAATTGCTACCTTAATTCCAAATGATGAAAAATATGTTGTATACCAGGTAGAAAAAGCAACTACTGTTCCACCAAAAAATATTAAAAGTATTCCTGAAAAAATTATAATCGGATTCTTAAAAAGATTTAAATATTCTTTTAAGTGAATTTTTTCTAATTGATTTTTTATACTCGTTATGCCATGATTTTCTATATTTTTTATATCCTCTTTATTAAAATCTTTAATTTGCTCATCTTGCAAAGAATTTGTATTTTTTTCCTCTTGTAAACTTATCTTGTGCTCCGTAGCTTTTTTTCTTAAAAAATACAATGTAATAAAAATATAAATAAAAAAGAATATGATAAATGAAAATCTCCAATTCAATTTCAAAAATAGAATTATAGAAACAATAAAAGTTCCAATTGCTGTCCCTAAACAGAAAAAAGAACTTAATTTTAAAAGATTAGCCCCTCTTTTTTCAGGATAAATATTAACTACATGTGCATTTATTCCAGCCATTAGTGTACCTCTCCCAATTCCCATAAGTAATCCACTAATTAGTAAAATAAAAAATGTATAGGTCAAACCAAATCCCAGGGAACTAATAATTGATATTAAAAGACCTAAAGCTATAGTAAGTTTAGTACCATATCGATCTGACAGATAACCAGTTAAAATCACGGAAATAAAAAATCCAAATGAAATAGCAGATAATACTATCCCAATCATATCTAATCCAATATTTATATCCTTAGATACTATTGGGATTAGAGGTCTTATTACTATCCCAGTTAAACCAATAATTAAATTTAAAATTGAAAAAAATATTATTTCTCTTTTCATAACCTTTTATTTCTGTTTATAAATTATTATTCTAAAAATGTCCCTAAAATATACCCTAAAACCATAAGTAAGTCTAATGTATTAAAATTAAAGAATTTTTTCAATATTTTATAAAGGATAAATATTTAAAAAATATTTTAAATAAAATACCACTTAAAAAACTGTCTTACAAAAATTTTTTAAAATTTTTAAAAAATCTCATTGACATACAATATATTGCGTATTAGTATTTTTAAGACACTATATTTTGTATATGTCAATCACCCCCACCTAAATCATAGATTTAGGAAGGAGCTTGAAAAAGCTTAGATTGATTAGGAGGCATAATATGAAAGAAAATGCAGAAGTTAGGAGTGTGAGACACATACACACATTAGGGTTCTTCCCAAGCCCTAATCCCTGTGATTCTGTGGTTAAACATGACTGTGGGGTAGGTCAAGTGCTACAGGACTTAAAAACCACTTCTAACAGCTCCGATGGGAACAAACTCTCTGGCAAGAGAGTACAGGACTTGAGAGTTCCTGTTATAAACATGCGTGGAGAACCTCTTATACCTACAAGACCACAGAAAGCGAGGAAACTATTAAAGCAGGGTAAGGCAAAAGCAGTATGCAGAATGCCATTTACTATACAGCTTAAATATGCAACAGGTGAGGCAAAACAAAGTGTTGTTTTGGGTGTAGATGCTGGATACAGCAGGATAGGTTTCAGTGCTGTTTCAAAGGACAAAGAATTGATATGTGGCGTAGTTAATTTGAGAAATGATGTTTCAAAAAAGATACAAGAGAGAAAAATGTATCGCAGAACCAGAAGGAATAGATTATGGTACAGAGAACCAAGATTTGACAATAGAAGACGAAAAGATAGTTGGTTACCACCAAGCATAGAACATAAGTTAAATACTCATATTAAATTGGTGGAGAAAATAAAAAAGATGATACCAATTAAAAAGATAGTTGTTGAGGTTGCATCATTCGATACTCAAAAAATGCAGAATCCAGAAATCAAGGGGGTTGAATATCAAAAAGGTGAGTTACAGGGATATGAAGTTAAAGAATACCTACTGGAAAAGTGGAATAGAAAATGTGCTTACTGTAAAAAATCAGATGTTCCTTTAGAAGTTGAGCATATAGTTCCAAAATTAAGAGGTGGCTCAGATAGAATTTCTAATCTAACTATAGCCTGTAATAAATGTAATCAAAAGAAGGGCAATCTAACAGCAGAAGAGTTTGGTTTTCCTAAAATTCAGGAAAAAGCAAATAAATCATTAAAAGCAACAACATTCATGAATAATGTCAGATGGAGATTGGTAAATAATCTTGATTGCAAATGGACTTATGGATATATCACCAAATATAATAGAGCTAAATTAGGTTTAGAAAAATCTCATTTTAATGATGCTTCTGTTATAGCTGGTGGTATTAATCAAAAGAGGTGTGAACCTTTTATAGTCAAACAGACACGCAGAAATAATCGATCTATACAAACAAACAGAAAGGGATTCAAGAGGTCTATAAGGAAACAAAGATATAGGTTTCAGCCAAATGATATAGTGAGATTCAATAAGAAAATCTATAAAGTAAAAGGTGTATTCAACTATGGAAGATATATAAGATTGTCAGATGATTCTAACATCATCAATACTAATATCAAAAATGTTTCATTAATCAATTATGGAAAAGGTTTGCAATTTAAATATCCAATTCATCTCCCACCAAATTCTAATGATTTTGGAAGGAGTCTTCTTGGGTAGTTTAGATAATAAAAAATTTTTTTCACTAACAACTAAATACTACTAATTTCTAATAAATATTACAAAAAATATAGTATTAAATATAGAAAGGTCGCAACAATGTTCGAAAAAATAAAAAAGAGAGATGAAAGAATCGTCAAATTTGACCAAAAAAAAATCACTGATGCAATATTGAAAGCAGGTCAGGAAACTAAAGAATTTGGACTAAATACCTCACGAAAACTTTCTAATAAAGTTGTTAAAAAAACTAAAGAAATTATTAAGGATGAAATTCCAACTGTTGAGAAGATTCAAGATATAGTAGAGACAGTTCTAATTGAATCTGGTTATATAAAGACCGCAAAGGCATATATTATTTACAGAGATCAGCATGCTAAGATTCGTGATGTAAAAAGGGCTGTTAGCCTTAAGTTAGTAGATGACTATATTGAGAATGAAGATTGGAGAGTTAATGAAAACAGCAATATGACATATTCCCTGCAGGGATTAAATAATCACATTGCCTCAGTAATCTCTGCACATTATTGGTTATATAAAATATATCCTAAGGATGTCAGAAAAGCACATATTTGTGGAGATTTCCATATACATGACCTAGCCTTGATTGCACCGTACTGCGCGGGATGGAATTTAAAAGACCTGTTAATTCGTGGATTTGGTGGTGTTCCTGGAAAGATTGAGAGTAAGCCAGCTAAACATTTTCGTGCCGCTCTTGGTCAGATAGTAAACTTTTTCTATACATTACAGGGTGAGACTGCAGGTGCGGAGGCATTTAGTTCAGTGGACACATATTTAGCCCCTTTTATTAGATATGATAAATTGTCCTATAAAGAAACTAAGCAAGCTATACAGGAATTCTTGTTTAACATAAACATCCCAACTCGAGT
>JAHJRV010000122.1 GCA_018830725.1 Actinomycetota bacterium
AGATTGATTCAAATAAAGGAGGACTCACCTTCTTTCCTGAAATAGCTATCCTTATCAGCATAAATGCCTTCCTTGCTTTAACTGAAAGCTCATCCAGTACTTCTCTGAGTACTTTTTCAATCCCTTCTCTCGAAAAGTCTTTTAAGGAATTCAATTTTGATATTGCTAAATTGATAATTTTTCTTTTATTTTCAATTTTTTTAGAATCTTTTAGTGATTTTTCTTCAATTTCTATTTTCTCCTTAAATAGGAAATCTGTTAAAGGAGCGACATCGGACAAATGTTTAATTCGCTCCTGAATTATTGGAACAATCTCTTCTATTTTATCTCTGTCTTCTTTAGAGATTTTTTTTGGAAGCAAATCTGATTTTTGTAAGAACGGTATAATCAATTCTACTAATTCTTTAATAGTTAAATTTCTTATATAATAGCCATTCATCCAATCCAGTTTTTTGATATCAAATATTGCTGGGTTTTTAGAAACATTTTCAATCGAAAATTTCTCTATTAAATCATCCTTTGAAAATATAGTGGTTTTATCATCATAAGACCAACCTAAAAGGGATAAAAAGTTTAACATTACCTGAGGTAAGTATCCTACTTCCTTATATTCGTTAATAGCTGTTGCACCGTGTCTTTTGCTTAACTTAGAACCATCTGAACCCAAAATCATAGGAAGATGTGCAAATTGTGGAATTGGATATCCAAGCGCTTTGTATAAATTAACCTGTTTAGGAGTATTTGGTATATGATCATCACCTCTTATTACAAGTGAAATTTTCATTGCATTATCATCTACAACTACACAATGGTTATATGTAGGATCTCCATTACTTCTTAAAAGAACAAGATCCTCAATAAATTCATTTTCAAATGTTATTTTATTATGTATCAAATCACATACTTCTGTTATACCTGTTTCAGGTATTGCAAGTCTTATTGCGAATGGTTTTTTTATTTTTAGAAGGTTATCTATCTCTGTTTCTGAAAATTTTCTACATCTCTCATCATACATTGGTGGCCTTTTCTCTTTTAGAGCAATTCTTCTTCTTTCTTCAAGCTCTTTTGGTTCACAAAAACATCTATAAGCTTTTCCTTCTTCTAAAAGTTTGTATGCAGCATTTCTGTAAAGCTTCATCCTTTTACTTTGCTGGTAAGGACCATAATTACCACCAACAACCGGACCTTCATCCCAATTGATTCCTAACCAAGACATTGATTCTAATATACCTTCAATTGCTCCTGAAAAAAGTCTTTTTACATCTGTATCCTCTATTCTGAGTATAAATTTACCACCATGCTTTTTTGCAAGTAACCAGTTATATATTGCAGTTCTTGCATGACCTACATGAAGATATCCAGTAGGGGATGGTGCAAATCTAACTCTAACTTTTTCGTTATTCATATTAAAACAGCTCGTAACCCTCTTTCCAAAGATGGAGGAGAAGAGCTGTCCTCCTTTCTATTAATAATTTTTATTTAAATCTCTTTATAAATTATAATGGTAATTATACTTTTTGCAAATTTTGAAGTGGTATATAATTTAATTGATTAAGCTTAAATGATAAAAACTCATTTTTTGTCTGATTCAATTTCTAAATTTAACTGCAAAATTTAATGAAGTGAGGTTTTAAATTGAAAGATGTATTTATAGATGGTGAAAATCTTACAATTGAGAATATTATAGATGTTGCAAGAAAAGGAGCAAGAGCTTATTTATCGAAAGATGTTGAACAGAAAGTTTTAAAATCAAGAAAAATTGTTGAAGATGCAATAAATGAAAATAAAGTAATCTATGGTGTGACAACAGGTTTTGGCGAATTCTCGAATGTTGTTATTTCAAAGGACAAGTCTAAAAAGTTGCAAAAAAACTTGATAATGAGTCATGCATGTGGAGTGGGAAAACCTTTTAAGAAGGATATTGTTAGAGCAATGATGCTACTTAGAGCTAATTCACTTGCAAAGGGATTATCAGGAGTAAGACCTCAAATAATCAAAACATTGATTGAAATGTTAAATAAAGGAGTTCATCCCATCATCCCGAGTCAAGGTTCTGTGGGAGCAAGTGGAGATTTAACACCATTAGCACATATGGCTTTAGTTATACTAAGTTTGGGAGAAGCAGAATATAATGGTGATATATTATCTGGTAAAGAAGCAATGGAAAAAGCACAAATTAAAACATTAATTCTGGAAAGCAAAGAAGGAATTGCTCTCATTAATGGTACTCAGGCGATGACTGCACTTGGTGTTTTAACATTTTCTGATGCATATAATCTTGTTAAAAGCGCAGAGATTACAGCATCTCTAAGCATGGAAGCAATACGAGGAAATATTGAGCAGTTTGATGAAGATATTCAAAAAGCAAGACCTCATCAGGGTCAAATTGATTCTGCTAAAAATATGAGAAGAATGCTTCTTGGAAGTGAGCTGATAAGTAAAGACGCTAATAGGATTAGAGTGCAGGATCCATACAGCTTTAGGTGTATTCCTCAGGTTCATGGAGCAGTTAGAAATTCTTTAAACCATGTTAAAGAAGTGTTGGAGGTTGAGATAAATTCTGCTACTGATAATCCCCTAATATTTCCAGATAGAGGAGAGATTCTTTCAGGTGGAAATTTTCATGGTCAACCAGTAGCAATTGTACTGGATTTTCTTTCTATAGCAATTTCGCAGTTAGGAAATATTGCTGAGAGAAGAATTGATAATTTAGTGAATTGTAGAGATAAAACATTACCTCATGGTTTGATAAAAGAAAGGGGACTAAATTCTGGATTTATGCTGACACAATATTTAGCTGCATCACTTGTCTCTGAAAATAAGGTATTATCTCATCCAGCAAGTGTTGATTCTATTCCAACATCAGCAGGGCAGGAAGATTTTGTAAGTATGGGTACAATAGCAGCCAGAAAAGCAAAAGAAATATTAAGAAATGTTGAAAAAATTATAGGAATTGAACTATTATGCGCATGCCAGGCAGTAGATTTTCATGATCCAATAAAATTGGGGGAGGGAACAAAATTAGCACACAGTCTATTGAGAGAAAAAATTTCTAAATTAGAAACTGATAGAGTAATGGCTCCTGATATTGAGAAAGCAATTGAATTAATTAAAAGTGGTAAATTATTAAAAACTGTTGAAAATTCAATTGGAAAATTAATTTAAATTAAAAGAAGTTAACCAGGAAATTTAAATTTTTTATAATTAATATTTATTTATTCTATCTTTCAAATTACCTTGATTTTTAAAATGAGGGAGTGATTGTTTTGAAGATTGTTAAAAAACCTAAAGTAGTAAGAGCACCGAGAGGGAAAAAGTTAACCTGTAAAGGATGGGCTCAGGAAGCAGCTATGAGGATGTTAATGAATAATTTGGATCCAGATGTTGCGGAAAAACCTGATGAATTAATAGTTTATGGGGGAACAGGAAAAGCTGCAAGGAACTGGGAATGTTATTATGCAATTGTTGAAGCTTTAAAAAATTTAGAAAATGATGAAACATTACTTATCCAATCAGGAAAACCGGTTGGAGTTTTTAGAACACATCCGTATGCACCAAGAGTACTTTTAGCTAACTCACTTTTAGTTCCTGCATGGGCTAATTGGGAAAAGTTCTGGGAGCTTGAAGAAAAAGGGCTCATTATGTATGGTCAGATGACAGCAGGTAGTTGGATCTATATTGGTACTCAGGGAATTCTTCAAGGAACTTACCAGACTCTATCGGAAGTTGCAGCAAAATATTTTGGTGGAAGTTTAAAGGGAAATTTGTACTGACAGCAGGAATGGGAGGAATGAGTGGTGCTCAACCACTTGCTATAACAATGAATGAGGGAGTTTGTCTTGATGTTGAGG
>JAHJRV010000123.1 GCA_018830725.1 Actinomycetota bacterium
CAAATTCTTTTCTTTTAAGCCAACAATTGGATATAAAGAACGAAGTTTTTTTATATCGGTGTAAACGAAAAAGTCAAGTGGAGAATTAAGTGATGGTTCAACTCTTCCTTCCTTTACATCTTTTCTGAAACCATCGATATAAGATATTTTTTTAACTTTTTTCATTACTTTCTTCATCAAAATCACCTCCTTTAAAATTAAACTAAGAAAAAAGCAGAGGACTAATGTCCCCTGCTCTTATTGTTCCTTAATTAAAATTATTAGTTATAAAAGATTTTCCTCAGAAAAACTGAAATGTGTTGTATCACCTACTATAATGTGGTCCAATACTTTAATACCCAGAATTTTTCCAGCCTCTACCAGTCTTTTTGTTATAGCTATATCGTCAGAACTTGGTGTAGGATCTCCTGTTGGATGATTATGTATAAATACTACTGAAGCAGCTGAATTCTTTACAGCAGATTTGAATGATTCTCTTGGATGTACTATTGATGAGTTTAAAGAACCGAGAGAAACTATTTCATAGTTAAGCACTCGGTTTTTACCATCCAATAGAAATAACATAAATTTTTCTCTATCTAAGCCATTCAATTCCTTCTTCACAATATTACTCTTTGCTATGTCATCAGAGCATTTATATCTATATGATTTTTCGCTGACACCAGTGTATCTAATTTCTATTCTACTTATATAATTTCTATTCATTTTAGTTACCTCCAAATAAAAATAGGAAGGCTTTAGAACCTTCCTATGCTTTTAAAAAACACCAACCTTAAAAATTACTAAACTCTAATTCGTCTTTTTAGACTCTTCTCCATATTTTCAAGCAACATTTTTTCATCACTACTTAACTCCTCCGAAACAATTTTTCTTATACCTGAACCACCATAAAATTCTGAAGTTCCGCTGATGCTACTTTTTATCTTAACAATATGACTACAAACTATTCTTCTATATCTCCATGCTTCGCAAGAACATCCCCAAACTCCTTCAGAGGACTTTGCTACTATATGACTGACACCAGGTCTGCTAGATGAGGGAACTTTCCATTTGTCAATCCATACCCCAATTTTCATTATTTTTACCTCCTAAAAAATGAAGAGGCGTAAATATAATATCTACGCCCCCAACATTAAATTCATTAAAAATTAATATAAATTAAGCCTTCGGAATATCCTCAACAGAAAATTGTTTTTCATCTGGATATTTTTTAACAAGGGGTGTTTTAAGTAATTCTGTCAATAATTTAACATATACCTTTCTTTCAAACAATTTACCACTCAGTATTTCATCTCTTAGCTGCATTTTAATAGAAGTAATAGAATTAACAACTGTATTTTTAATATCAGCAACTCTTCCTGCATCAACACTTATTACAATAAATGCCTCATTACCTTTTTCATATCTTTCAACAATGTTTGGTATGCACAGCTCATCTTCTATTGAGTTTAGCTTTGCCATTATAAATACTAGACAAAGTTCTGAAAGTTTAACATCCCTTGTTTTAACAGAGAATATTAGCTTGTTCTTATCCTGTTCAAGAAAAAACCTTACATTATATTTAATCTCCACTTCACACCTCTACCCGCATGGTACTTTAACTTTCTGCACAAGCTCTTTTTCATAATATTGTGGAAGTTTTTTCACATCTTCTACTATGCCTACATCCTTTAAAAATTCAGTATCATTTACACATGTTTTTCCCTTATATCCAACAACATGAACTGTCATTTTTCCATCTTCTTTAATAGTAATTTCTATTTTTCTCACTTTTTAACCTCCTAATCCACATAAATTGTTAATTTAATTTCATTGTTGTTTTTCTTTTGTGTGCAAGAATAACCTTTTTTTCTTGCTTCAGTTTTAATCTTCTCAGCAGTATAATCCCGAACAAAGCTGTTTAATTCTTTAACATTTCCCCATCTTCCACCATAGTTGTCATAGGAAACTTCACCATTTTCCCCTACTACCAGTGGGTATCTCCAATTGGGAAGATGTATACCTACACCATTTGTAGTACCTGAATAAAATCCCTGTTCACCTTTTTTGGTTATTTTTAAACCCTTTGCTTTTGCAACCTTTTTAACTACTGCTAGATCCTTCATTTTTGCTTTGATTCTTAAAATTTGACTCATAATTCAATCCTCCTTTTATTGCTTGTTTTTTTCGTTTCTATTTTTGAAGCAGGTAAAGTCCTACCAACAGCCCAATTTCTTAAAGCATCAATTTGCTCTCTCATTGTTTTTGAAAGTGGGACAATATATTTAGATGCCTCTTTTAAAGGAATACTTAACATCTTAGATATTCTACACAGCGTCTTTATTTCTGCACCTGTCCAGCCTTCCATTTCAGGAGGTTTACTATCTTTTATTGAATACATATTTTTGTAAATTTTTAGAATAATATTACGCTCTGATTTGTCAGGAAGATCAACAAAGAAGATTGAGTCCCACCTTTCACTTCTAAGAAATTCAGCTGGGATTTTGCTTATGTCATTACAGGTAGCAATGACAAATACTCTTGATTTGTGGTCATTGAGCCATGTTAAGAAAGAGCCGAATACTCTTGATCCTGTACCACCATCTGATAGATGAGACGACCTTATTCCTGAGATTCCTTTTTCAATCTCATCTATAAATAAGATGCATGGTGAAACAGCATCTACAACTTCCAAAGCACTTCGGATATTGCCCTCACTTTGTCCAACAAGAGAGCCAAATATCCTGCCGAAGTCCAGTGAAATTGTAGGAATACCTAGTTTATTCCCCAATGCTTTAGCAAAGTGGGATTTACCTGTTCCAGGCACTCCCAATAGCAAAATACCCCTAGCAAGTGGGGATTTTAAAATTTTCAGTGCGAAACTCTTTAAGAATTCCATACCACCAAGATTTTCTAACTTGTCATCAAAGTTGGAGAAATCCAGTGAAGCATTTTTACGAATTATATTTCTTTTCTGTTCTATTACCTCTTCTTCTTTAAACTCTCTGAATTTTGCAGTTGATAATGAAAGTGAATTTTCAAATTCAAAAATGGTAAGCCCCTGACCAGCATTTGATATTTTTTCTATATCTTTTTTACTGATCTTAACTCTCTGACTTATTGCAAACTTCTCAGTAACCTGTCTTAAAACTTTAATATCAGGCAGATTAAAGTCCAAAATAGTAATGTATTTCTCCATTTCTTTAGGAAAATCAATAATAGGAGAAATAATTACTAAAACTAAACCATTGAACTTCCAATGATTTAGAGAATTAAGTATTGACCTAAAAACATCAACATTTTTAATAAAGTTGTTGAAGTCCAGAGCGTAAACAATAGCATTATCTTCACTTTTATTTAAGTGAGTTATTGGAGTTAGGGGATCACCCTCGCTTGTAAGATATTTATTAAGATCTGGGTATTCTCTTAATCCTGTAATATCCCACACATACTTTTTATAGCCATCTCCCACTTCGGAAGAAAGAGTATAAATAGCTCTTTCATACTCGTGGGTTGATACCCACAGTAAGGGGTATCCAGCCTTTATATAATTTTTAAACATTTTGCCTCCTTATAAATAAAAAAGAGGGGCAGATAAAAAATATTTATTAATTTCTGCCCCTGTTAAAATTTCTATAATTTCTATGAATTCACGATAGCATCTACTTCTTTGTTTAGATTTTCTAACTTCAACTGTATAGACTTCTTATTCTCGTTTAAAGCCTCCAGAGTTTCTGTTATTTGATCTAGCTTATTTTCAACTCCATCAACTCTGTGCTTCATACTTTCCAAAATCAGATTTATTAACAAGAATCTGTACGTTTTAGAGAGCATTAAGAGAAGATTGTCTATTTTACTAACTATTGCATTCATTTTTTGCACCTCCTATAATTTCATTAATTAATTTTTTAGAAGTTTTTAATATTATATTTAGGTTCTTTTTTAATTTCTCTGCATCGTTACCATAATGAATTAAATAATCCGAAGCAAAGGGATTATTTAACCCAAAAAATTGTCCAATAACATAGGAAACTGCCTCAGTTTGACACTCTCTTGTTTTTTCAGGAGTATCTCTACCATGAAGTTCTACATGTGACCACTCATGAATTAGTGTGATCAGTCTGTTATTAAAATCTATATTTTTGTTAATATAGATTTTTCCATCCTTGACATAACCCTGACGGTCACCTGGAATATATATCTCATTAATTTCTGTTCCTTCACTCTCAATAACTCGGCACAGCTCAATATATTTGTCTTTAAAACTATCACCCATAGGTTCAAAAAATGTAGTTACTTCTTCTTTACCATTTAGATTGATAATTTGGCTTATATCAAAGACACTAACAGGGAAGAATCTTATTTCTTTCAGGTGTTTATCTTTATTTTCCCTTTGTATTACGGTCATATTTTTAAGATATATTTTGTTTCCTTCTTCATCTAAAATAAATACTTTTTTAAAGGGTGCTAAAATTTTAATTGAATTTGAACCTTTTTTAATCCTATATCCCAATTCATTCCATTTTCTGAAGCCTGCTACTCTTGTAGTATTACTGTTTTGAACAAAAATCAAAATAGTGTTAGCAAAAGAGTATTTGTGAAATTTTGAACAAAAGGCTAAATATTCTTTTAACCTTTCACTCTTTCCCTGTTTAATCTCACTCAACAGGCTTTTATAAGATTCATTAAGAATTTTATTTACATCTTTATTTTTCACCTTTAAACCTCCTAAAACAACAAAAAGGCAAGAGAATAAATCCCTTGCCTTTTAACAATAAATTTATTTGATTTTTAAAAAATTAATCTTTAAATATAAAAAAGATGAGTAGCAATTACACTACTCCTTTAAAAAATTTAGACTATTATTTAATAAATTTTTTATCCTTGCTCTATTTTAAATCAAGACTAATTTTTATAGATTTATCTATATCTTCCGTTATTGTATTATCAAAACTACCATATTTCTTAATAATTCGCTTTTTATCAATTGTTCTGATTTGGTCACATTGAATAATACTATCATTGTCTAAACCACCAGCACCTTTATTTACCCATACATCTGTTGGATACTTTTTATCTATTTCTTTTTGTTTGGTAATTACTGCAACAATAGTAAGGGGTGAATATTTGTTTCCAGTATCATTTTGAATAATAACACAAGGTCTGGTTTTACCTTTCTCTGAGCCTATTATGGGTTCTAAATTAACTAAAATTATATCTCCTCTTCTAACTTCAATGCTCATCAAATATCTCCATCTACAAATTTGAAATCTTCACATATCTTTAAATTCAATTTAGCCTTTGCTTTGTATCCCTCTATCAGTTCCCTCTCAATTCTTTCTTGTTCTATTTTCATAAGTCTTTCTTCAGTGGATTTCCTAACAAATTCACTAAAATTAGTATTCAAGCTGTCACAAATTGAATTTATCTTAGTAATTAAATTAATCGGAAAATTAATATTTTTCCTTTTTGTTTTTAAACCTTCCATTATACACCTCCAATATATACACAATTAACATACTTATAATATACACAAAAATATACATATTGTAAAGTTTTTTTATTTGGTTTAAGAGTAAGAATATCTGTACACCTTCTTTTTTACTACTTTCTTACTGACCTTCCCTATAAGCTCTTGCATCTTTTTTTTGCCATACTTATTTATAAATGATGCGGGATCTTCCCCTTCAGGAAATTCAATTATTTTTGAATGCTTGATCTTATGGCTTAACTTTTCAGCTACCTTTCTGCCAGAATCATCAGCATCGAACATGAGAAGTACTTTCTTCTTATATTTATTTAATATGAAGGGCAACGCCAAATTGTAATGAGTTCCCATAAGTGCAACAGTAGGAATACCACACTGCTCAACTAAGATTGCATCTATTGGTCCTTCGGTTATGGCAATAATCTTTTCTTCTCCCCAGATAATATGTGAATTATAATA
>JAHJRV010000124.1 GCA_018830725.1 Actinomycetota bacterium
AACCAGAGTAGGTCATAAAACCAATTATGATAAATTAACTCTAAAAATTAAGACAAATGGAGCTGTAACCCCTGATTTTGCTTTAAGCCAAACTGCAAAGACATTTTCTGATTATATGAAGGTTCTTATGGATGTCACGGATATTGCTTTATTTGAGAGTTTCATAAAAGAGGAGGAGAAACCAAAGGAAAGAGAGGAGATACCAATAGAGGAACTGAACCTGTCAGTGAGATCATATAATTGTTTAAAGAAAGAAAGTATTGTTTATATTTCAAATCTTTGTGATTATACAGAACAACAGCTTTTAAGTATCCGTAATCTGGGTATGAAATCATTAAATGAAATCAAGAAGAAATTAGAAGAAAGGAAATTAACACTTAAGAAGGTCTAAAAATATGGTTAAACCAAAGAAGGGAAGAAGAATAGGTGGTAGTGCTAGTCATCAAAAAGCAATAATGGCGAATTTAGCAATAGCGCTATTAGAACATAATAGGATTAAAACTACTCATGCAAAAGCAAAAAGGTTAAAAGCGATCATTGATAAATTGATAGGTTTGGGTAAAAAGGATGACCTAAGTTCCAAACGTAAGGCATTATCAATGCTTAGACACAATAGAAAAGCAGTGAAAAAACTTTTTGATGAGGTAGCTCCTCGTTATCATCAAAAAGACTCAGGTTTTTCAAGGATAATTAAAATTGGAGAAAGACCTGGTGATGCATCTTTAATAGTATTTATAGAATTAACTTAAAAATAAAACAATTAGCGCAATCTCATTAAAAAAAAATTATAAAAATTTAATAATATTTGATATTTGTGAAGAGTAGTTGTTGCACAATATAAAGATAATTTTAGAATATAATGGGACTAGATATAAAGGATTTCAGATTCAGAAAGATTTAGATACAATACAGGGAAGATTGGAGGATTGCCTAAGTACCATATTAGGAAAAAGAATAAAAATAAAATATTCAAGTAGAACAGATGCAGGAGTTCATGCCAAGGGACAGGTAATTAACTTTATAACAGAGAACAAGATAGATCATATTAAACTTCAAAGGTCTATGAATGCAATATTACCGAGTGATATAGTTATAAAGCACATAGAGGAGGTTGAAAATAATTTTGACTCAAGAAGGGATGCCAAAAGTAGAGAGTATGAATATTATATTTTGAATAGGCAATTTCCATCTGCATTTAATAAAAATTACTTATTAATTGATAAAAAACTTAATATTAAATCAATGATTTTAGCTTCTAAATATCTTATTGGAAAAAAAGATTTTAAAGCATTTTGCAAAGATTCATCAGAAGTTAAAAATACTGTTCGCAATGTAAAAGAAGTTGAAATTAACAAAGTAGGAGATTTCATAGTAATAAAGATAATAGCAAATTCCTTTATTCATCAAATGGTAAGAATAATTGTAGGAACCTTGATAGAAGTAGGCCTCTCTAAAAGAGAGCCTTATGAAATTTTACAAATTTTAGAAAAAAAACAGAGAATATTTGCAGGAAAGGTAGCAGAAGCGAAAGGTCTTTATTTAACCAAAATTAATTATTGAAAAAATAAAATTAAATAACCTTTGAAAGATTTGGGCAAAGTTTCTGTCTTCCTCTCCCTTGATGGGAGAGGGTAGGGAGAGGGTAAAATGTCTTCGAAACCATGCCACAAATCTATTAATGAAAATTAAATTTAAAAAAATATAGTATTGTTATTGAGAGGGAGACGAAATTAGGTTGAAAACAACAATCATAAAGGAAAAAGATATAAAGAAAGATTGGTATATCATTGATGCAACTGGAAAGACATTAGGAAGACTTGCCAGCAAAGTTGCTAATATTCTTATGGGAAAACATAAAGTTAACTATGTGCCACATTTAGATGTTGGTGATTATATAGTAGTAATAAATGCTGATAAGGTAGTTTTAACTGGTAAGAAATTATCTACAAAAATATATTATAAACATTCAGGTTATCCAGGTGGATTAAAAGAGAAGGTTTATAAAGAGCTGATGAAGGAAAAGCCTGAATTTGTATTTAAAAAAGCTGTAAAGGGAATGCTTCGAAAAAATAAGTTAGGTAGAAAGATGTTTAAGAAGTTGAAAGTATATTCAGGCTCCAAGCATCCCCATCAAGCTCAGAATCTAAAGATCATTGATATCTAAAAGTAAGTAGGAGGATTATTATTTTGGATAAACTAGTATATAAAGCTACAGGTAGGAGAAAAACATCTGTTGCAAGGGTGAGAATAATACCAGGTGAGGGTAAATTCAATATAAATGGAAGAAGTTTAGATGAGTATTTTCCACAAAAAGCTTTTAAAGAAACAGCTTTAAAACCCTTAATTCTTACCCAGACAGAATTTCAATTCGATATTATTGTAAATGTTAATGGAGGGGGGATATCAAGTCAATCAGGTGCAATTGCTCATGGAATATCAAGAGCATTGCTTGAAGCTAATGCGGATTACAGACAACTACTTAAAAAAGAAGGACTATTAACCAGAGATCCAAGGATGAAAGAAAGAAAAAAATATGGTTTAAAGAAAGCAAGGAAAGCCCCCCAATACTCTAAGAGATAAAATAACATTTGTATTAAAGGGGAGATTTATTTGCCAAAAATTTTTGGAACAGATGGCGTAAGAGGTATAGCAAATAGAGAGTTAACATGTGAACTTGCATTTAAGGTAGGATTTGCAAGTGCTAAGAAGTTAGCTAATATAGGGGAATATATAGTTATTGGTAAGGATAATCGCCCTTCTTCAGATATGCTTGAAGCAGCTGTAACTGCTGGAATATGTTCAGCAGGTATTAATGTTATAAAATTTGGAATTATCCCTTCCTCCGCAATACCTTTCTTAATAAGAAAGACCTCTGCTAGTGGTGGAGTAATGATATCAGCTTCTCATAATTCATCTGAATATAATGGAATTAAATTTTTCACGGATCATGGTTTCAAATTAGAAGAAGAAACTGAAGCTGAAATTGAAAAAGAAATAGATAGTATAAATGATACTTCGTTAAGATCATCTGGAAAAGATATCGGGAGAGTAAGTAATAGGTGTGATTTAGTAGATAGTTATATTGATTTTTTAACAAATTTATATCCTCTAAATCTGAGGGGTTTAAAGATTGCTATAGATTGTGCAAATGGTGTTGCAAGCTTTATAGCCCCTGAAGTCTATAAGAAACTGGGCGCTACTTTATTAGTTCATAGTAATGAAGAGTTAGGTGAGAATATAAACTACATGTGTGGTTCAACATTTCCTGAAAATATAAGTAATATAGTCAAAAAGACTAAATCAGATATTGGCATTGCTTTTGATGGAGATGGCGATAGATTAATAGTTTCTGATGAAAAAGGAAATATATTAGATGGTGAATTCATAATGGCAATTATTGTGAATTTTCTGAAGAATGAAGAAAAGCTTAAAAATAACTTACTTGTTACAACAGTAATGGCTAATTTAGGATTTGTTCAAGCTTTGAAAAATTTAGGAATTAAGGTTATAACCACAGATGTTGGTGACCGCTTTGTACTAATAGAAATGCTGAAGAGAGGTTCAATAATTGGTGGGGAACAATCAGGACATATAATATTGCTGGATAAATATACAACTGGAGATGGAATATTAACTTCTTTAGCACTACTTAATGTTTTAATTAAGCAAAAACAGCCACTTTCTGAACTTTCCAAAATTATGAAAAAATATCCACAAGTTTTGATAAATGTGGAAGCGAAAGATAAATCAAAACTATCCTCAGCTAAGCATTTTTGGGAAAAAGTTAAAGAACTTGAAAAGAAACTTAATGGAAATGGAAGAATCTTTGTAAGACCTTCAGGTACAGAATCAGTTATAAGGATAATGGTGGAAAGTACATCAGAAAAATTAGCAAATTCCATTGCAAAACAACTTGCCTTACTTATTAACTTTTAAATTTTTTATACCATAGAATAGTTATCTCTACTAGAAGATTTGTGGGTATTAATAATTTTAAAGGGGAATCTTATAAATAAATGAATATAAGAATTGTATTTGACATTACAATAATTGATTGATATATTTTGAGATATGTAAAATTTATTAGTATTAATGGGAGGTGATGTTACTTAGAAATAGAAGAAAGATAAAGGGAAGATAGCGCATGGACTGAGATTTTAATAATTAGTATTATTTATATTTCAGTTGACGAGGAGGAGGTTTACTGTTGCAAAACAGTATTAACTGATAAATAAAAAAAATATTTATCAGGAAAATCGAGAGATCAGCGGATGCCTCTTAGGGATATTAACATCTCTAATCTTTTCCCCAAAAGCAATCTCATATGAAACCAATAGGTAACTATTGAAACAAAAGAGATTCGCAGTTATCAATAAGTAACATAAAGCTAAGAAATAAGTAGAGAAAATCTTTTATACAACGATTCCATAAAAAATTCATTTTTTATATATATCTATTAAAAAATAATAAATAATCAGGAGATTAAAAATGGTTATAAAAGATAAAAAATATGTTCTCAAGAAGGTAAAAAAGGAAGATGTAAGATTTATTAAATTATGGTTTACAGATATTCTTGGATTTCTAAAAAGTGTAACTATAACTACTAATGAATTGGAAATATCATTGGAAGAAGGCACCGGATTTGATGGGTCATCAATTCATGGGTTTACAAGAATTGATGAAAGCGATATGATCGCCATGCCTGACCCTCAAACTTTTCAGATTCTTCCATGGAAAACAAAAGATAAACTTGTTGCAAGGATGTTTTGTGATATTTTAGAACCTGATAAATCCTTTCATCAAGGTGATCCAAGATATGTTTTAAAGAAAAACCTAAAGTATGCAAGAGATATGGGTTATACATTCTTTGTTGGACCGGAGCTTGAATATTTTTATTTTAAAAGCTCTGATAGTGAACCTCAAGGTCTGGATGATGGAGGATATTTTGATTTAACACCCCCAGATGTTGCAA
Organism: Actinomycetota bacterium; assembly: GCA_018830725.1. Taxonomy (NCBI): domain Bacteria; kingdom Bacillati; phylum Actinomycetota; species Actinomycetota bacterium. Next base: position 4,973 of record JAHJRV010000124.1, read on the forward strand.
CAGATCTACGCAATGAGACAATATTATCACTTCAAGCGTTACAAATTGAGGTAGAGTCGAGTCATCATGAAGGAGCTCCTAGCCAACATGAAATAGACCTTAAGTTTACTGAAGCTTTAACTATGGCAGATAATACTATGACCTCCAGATTAGTAATAAAGGAAGTAGCAGTTCAAAATGGTGTTTACGCAACTTTTATGCCTAAACCTGTATTTGGAATAAATGGAAGTGGTATGCACACTCATATGTCTATTTATAAAGATGGTAAGAATATTTTCTTTGATTCGGATGACAAATACAAGCTTTCAATTGAAGCTAAAAGATTTATAGCAGGACTCCTTAGACATGCTCCTGAAATAACAATAGTAACCAATCAATGGGTTAATTCATATAAGAGATTAACTCCAGGATACGAAGCTCCTGTTTATCTATCCTGGGCTCTGCGCAATAGATCTGATTTGATTAGAGTTCCTGTTTATAGGTATGGTCAGGAACAGGCAACTCGAGTAGAATATCGAGCACCTGACCCTGCTTGCAATCCATATTTATCCTTTTCAGTAATGTTAGCAGCAGGACTTAAGGGAATAAAGAAAAAGTATAAACCAATTTCACCAGTGGAAAGAAATGTTTATGAAATGACTGATGAAGAAAGGGAAAAAGAGGGGATAGGTTCTCTTCCAGAAAATCTTTTTGAAGCAATTGAATTTGCTGAAAAAAGTGACCTTCTTAGAGAAGCTTTAGGAGACCATGTCTTTGATAAATTTATTGAGAACAAAAAAATTGAATGGAATAATTATAGAACCCAGGTGACAGATTATGAGGTAAAGCGATACCTGCCCATACTTTGAACAACAAATTTTTAAATCTTTTTATTAATTAATTAAGGAGAAAAATATGTGTGGAATAATTGGATATGTTGGAGAAAAAGACTGTGCTTCAATATTGCTAAATGGATTAAAAAGACTTGAATATAGAGGCTATGACTCATCAGGAATAGCTGTATTAAATAGTGTCAATGATAAAAATGAAATCTCCACGATCAAGAGAGTAGGTAATTTGAAAAAGTTAGAAAAAGCTTTATTGGATGTTAACATAAAGGGTAATTTAGGAATTGGTCATACAAGATGGGCTACTCATGGAAAACCCCACAGACTTAATGCACATCCTCATTCAGACTGCAATAATGAGATACTGTTGGTTCATAATGGAATTGTTGAGAATTATGAACCACTCAAAAAGGAGCTTATTTCAAAAGGACATAAGTTTATTTCAGAGACTGATACTGAAGTACTTGTTCATTTAGTGGAGGATTTCTATAAAGGGGATTTGGTAGAAGCGGTTAAGGAAGCACTAAAAAAAGTTGAAGGTTCATATGCAATAGTAGTGATGAGCAACAAATCTCCTAATCAGTTAGTTGGAGCAAGATATGATAGTCCGTTAGTAGTAGGATTAGGTAGTGGAGAGAACTTCTTAGCCTCAGATATGCCAGCAGTTCTTGAGCATACCAACAAATTTATAATAATTGATCAGGGAGAGATTGCAAATGTTACAAAAGATAAAGTAGAAATATATGATAAGAATGGCAAGATAATAGATAAAGTACCATTTGAAACTGATTGGAATATATCCTTGGCTGAAAAGGAGGGTTATGAGGACTTTATGTTAAAGGAAATTATGGAACAACCAGTGGCTGTAAGAGAAACATACAGGAGCCATGTTTATAAACATGAAATTAGTCTGGATGAGAGTAGTTTACCACTTGATATTATAAAAAAAGCAAAAAAAATTTTTGTTGTTGCTTGTGGAACTTCCCTATTTGCAGGATTTGTAGCGAAAGGTGTTATAGAGAGATTTGCAAGAATTCCTGTTGATGTAGTAACCGCTTCTGAATTTAGATATATAGATCCAATAGTACCTGATCCAAGCATTGTGATAGCCATATCACAATCCGGTGAAACTTTAGACACTATTGCTGGTATTAGAGAAGCTAAAAGAAAAAATGCATGGGTTTTAACTATATCAAATGTAATGGAAAGTTCTGCGGTTAGAGAATCTGATGGAGCAATGTATACCTTTGCTGGTCCTGAAATAGGTGTTGCTGCGAGTAAAACGCACACATCTCAAATTATGATTTCCTATTTATTAGCTCTTTATTTAGCTAAGATTAGAGGGACAATTACTTCTGAAGAGATTACTTTTTACCTGGATGAATTAAAAGGGGTTCATGATAAGATAAAATCAGTGTTAGATAATCGTGATAAGATAAAAGCACTTGCAGATATATATTATAAATTTCCAAATTTTATATTCATTGGAAGGAAATATGGTTTACCTGCAGTTATGGAAGGAGCACTTAAATTAAAGGAAATATCATATATACATGCGGAGGCATATCCAGGAGGGGAGATGAAACATGGACCAATTGCTCTTGTAGGTGAAGATTGTCCTGTAGTAGCTATTGCTAATGAGTCTAGTGTATATAGTAAGATAATTAATAATATTTCTGAAGTGAAAGCAAGGAATGCCCTTGTCTTTGCATTAGCTACGATTGGTGATAAGGAAATTAGTAATTTAGTTGACCATGTTTTAGAAGTTCCAAAGATACCCGAGGAATTTTCTGCTATCATAAATGTGGTTCCATTACAGCTTTTTGCTTATGAAATAGCTAAAAAACTCGGAAGAAATGTAGATCAACCTAGAAACTTAGCAAAAACAGTTACAGTAGAGTAATAAAATGAAAGATGATTTAAATATATCAGGAATAGGGATAGACTTAGTTGAAGTTGATAGAATTAAAAGGTTAATAAATAAGTACCCCAAATTTTTAAATAGATTTTTTACTAAAAACGAAATCAATTATTGTAATAACAAAAAAAACAGATATATTCATTTTGCTGGAAAATTTGCAGCTAAAGAAGCTATTATCAAATCTATTGGATTTGGAAATAATGCTTTAAAATTAAAAGAGATTGAGATTAATAATACGAGTAATACTAATAAAAATTCGATTCCAAAAGTTATACTACACGGTTCTGCTCTTAGCCTTGCTAATAAAAAGGATATAGAAGAAATTTTAATTAGTATTACTCATACAAAGAAAATGGCTATTGCTATCGCTTATACAAGGGGTAAAGCATGAGCATAAATAAAGTTCTAACAGGTTATGAGACATCCGAGATTGATAAGTTTGCAGCAAAAAAGGGTATAAAAACATTGGATTTGATGGAAAGAGCTGGCCAGATGGTTGCTGATGTTACAATAAAGAAGTTAGAAGATTCAGGGAAAAAGAATATTTTAGTTATTTGTGGTAAAGGAAATAATGGGGGAGATGGTTTTGTAGCATCTTCTATGCTTCACAAAAAAGGTTTTAATGTTATCACTTACTATATAAGTGACTCTCAAGAGCTAAGGGAACCATCAAGAACAAGCTTTAAAAAAGCGAAGTTAGCTGGACTTATATTAAAGAAAATAGAAGAAGATTTAATCTCATTCAGGGAAGACTTAAAAAATTGTGACTTTGTTATTGACGCAATTTTTGGGACTGGTTTAAAAAGATCTATTAAAGGTATATTTTTAAATATCATAAACCTTATAAACGAATCTAATAAATATGTTTTAGCAATAGATATTCCATCCGGAATAAGTGGAGATACTGGAGAGGTTTTCAATGTAGCAATCAAAGCGAATACTACAGTTACATTGCAGACTTATAAATTTGGACTTTTAAACTATCCAGGGGCAAGTTATGTTGGAGATATAAAGTGTGTAGACATAGGATTACCTCAAGATTTAATAGATAGATATTGCAAAATCTATTTTATTGATGATGATTGGATTTTAAATAGACTTCCAAAAAGAAAAGCAGATGCTCATAAAGGTGATGCAGGAAAACTGTTTGTTATAGCTGGCTCACCAGGTTTTACTGGGGCAGCTTATCTCTGTTCTATGTCAGCTCTTTTAGGTGGGGCAGGTGTTGTTACATTAGCAATTCCTGAGGGATTAAATGCAATAATGGAAACTAAATTGACTGAGGTAATGACATTACCACTTCCTCAGACAAAGGATGGAACCTTAGCTATTTCAGCTCTACCAATAATAATGGATGCAATTGATAGGTTTAATTGTGTAGCAATTGGACCGGGCGTTTCATTAAATAAAGAAACCTCAATGTTAGTTAAATCTTTAGTAAAAGATTTGAGGATTCCAATAGTAATAGATGCTGATGCTCTTACAATATTATCCGAAAATTTAGAAATCTTAAGAGATTCAAAAGCTCCAATAATAATTACTCCTCATCCAGGTGAATTGTCCAGACTATTGCATATTACTAAAGTAAATTTAAAGGATAGATTAGAGTTAAATCGAGAGATCTCAAAGAATATTGGAAAAATATCTGTTTTAAAGGGAGCTAGAACATTAATTTCAAATCCAGAGGGCGAAACCTTTATAAACATGACTGGAAGTCCTGCCATGGCAACTGCTGGTTCTGGTGATGTTTTAGTTGGATTGATTTCTTCACTAATAGTTCAAGGTGTTAATTTGTTTGATGCAGCTATTATGGGAACCTATTTACATGGTCTTGCTGGGGATATAGCTTCAGAAGAGGTTGGTCAGCGTTCACTTATTGCAACAGATATAATGAATGAAATTCCAAAAACATTTTTAAGAATTGAGGGAACCTTCCCATTTACTGAATAGTCTAATTTTTTAATTTAGAAAGAAAAAAGTGTGAAAATTTATAGACCTGTTTGGGCTGAGGTAAATACAAATAATATTAAAGATAACCTAAGGTTTATTAGAACCTTAATGTCTAAAAGCACAAAAATAATGGCTGTTGTTAAAGCCAATGGGTATGGTCACGGTGCATTAGAAGTAGCTAAAGCAGCAGTTGAAGCAGGGGTTGAAAGATTAGGGGTAGCATCAGTTGAAGAAGCATTAGAGCTTATAAATTATGATATTAAAGCTCCTATACAATTATTAAGCCAACCACCTATATCATCTGTTAAGATAATAGTTGAAAATTCAACAATCAAAGACTCGATAATTAGCACTGTATATACTAAAAATTTTGTAAAGGCTCTATCGGAGGAAGCACATAATCAAAATAAAAAATGTTTAGTTCATGTAAAAGTTGATACAGGAATGCACAGAGTAGGAATAAGCACTGAATATGTTATAGACTTAGTTAAATATATATCTACACTCCAAAATATGGAAATTGAGGGATTGTTTACACATTTTGCCTGCGCTGATGATCCTAAAAATCCATATACATTATTACAATTAAAGAGATTTCTAAAATTAAAAGAAACTCTAAAAAAGAACAATTTTAAATTTAAAATATATCACTGTGCAAACTCAGCAGCAACCTTAAATTTCCCCCAGACTCACATGGATATAGTTAGAATTGGTATAGCAATGTATGGATTAAGGTCTTCAGAAAAGACTTTCTCACCAAAATTAAAACCAGCACTCTCCTTAAAAGCAAAGATATCCTATTTAAAAACAGTGAAAAAAGGAGAGGGAATTTCTTATGGGTTAACATTTAGAACAAAAGAAAAAAGTTTAATAGCCACTGTACCAATTGGCTATGCGGATGGATATCCTAAGCAATTATCCAATAAAGGAGTGGTTTTGGTTAAAGGGAAAAGGATTCCAGTTGTTGGAAATGTCACAATGGATCAGATAATGATAGATGTAACTGACTTAAATGAAATTAAAACAGGAGATGAAGTAGTTATAATAGGAAATCAAGGAGAAGAAAAAATAGAAGTAAATGAGTTATCAAGAGCTTTAAATACAATTGACTATGAAATTGTGTGTGGTATAAAAGACAGAATCCCTAAAATATATTTGGAGTAAAAAATATTAATTTAGCCTTGCATTTATTTTAAAATTACAATTCCTCACAGCTTTTAAGATTTTACAGCAATTCCTAGTTTTACAGAACAAAGAAATTTTGTTATCTTTTTTACATGATAAATTCCTGGTATTATTATCTCATTAACTTCAAAAATAAATTTTCATCTAATAATTAGAAGGGAGAGAGGATTATGAAATGTGCGATGTTGTATGGTCCTGGTAAGTTAAGAATTGAAGAGGTTGAGATCCCTACCATAAAAAAGGGAGAGGTTTTAGTTGAAGTAAGAGCAGCCCTTACATGTGGAACAGATATAAAGACCTATCTGAGGGGACATCCGGTATTAATAAAGAAATATCCCTCACCTTTTGGTCATGAATTTTCTGGTGTTATTTCAAAAGTGGGATCTGATGTAAACAGATTTAAACCTGGAATGAGAGTTGTAGCTGCAAATTCTGCTCCATGTGGGAAATGTTATTTTTGTAAAAAAGGGAATTTTGGTTTGTGTGAAGATTTAAGACTATTAAATGGGGCATATTCACAATTTATAGTTGTACCTGAATTAATTGTTAATAAAAATCTTTTAGAAATTCCAGATAATGTTTCCTTTGAGAAAGCAGCATTATCTGAGCCACTTGCATGTTGTTTAAATGCTGTTGAACAAAGCAATATTTCACCTAATGATACAGTTGCAGTAATTGGATTAGGCCCCATTGGTCTATTTTTAACTCATATATATCATTTAAGTGGAGCAAAAGTAATAGCATGTGGAAGGGGGAAAAAAAGACTTGAACTTGCTAAGATTTTAGGAGCTAACTTTACAATTGATGCAGGAGAAATTGAAAATGAGATAGAGGAAGTTAAAAATTTATCAAATAATGGTAGAGGAGCAGATGTAGTTGTAGAAGCAGTTGGAAAACCTGATATTTGGGAAATGGCTGTAAAAATGGCAAGAAGGGGAGGACTTGTAATTTTATTTGGAGGTTGTCCATCAGGAACTTCATTTTCTATAGATACATCTCTTATTCATTATGAACAAATAACTATAAAAGGAATTTTTCATCATACTCCCCAACTTTTTAAAAGAGCTCTGGATCTAATAGCAAGCGGAAAAATAAATACAAAAGCTTTTATAAGTGCAAAGCTTCCACTTGAAAAGTTGAAGGATGCATTTTCCCTGGTTAGAGAAAAGCTGGGTGTAAAATATTTTATAGACCCTTTTTATAAATAATTTTTTAAAATTTGATGAAAAAAAAAGAGATTATTTTAAAATTAAAGAAAAAAATATTAAAAGATTCCACTCTTAAGAAAGTAGTTAATGAAATAGGTTCTAATTTTCCAAATAGTTATTTAGTTGGTGGTTTTATAAGAGATATCGCCTTAGATATTGATTCAAGAAATTTAGATATAGTTGCTCAATTTTCCCCAGAGAAAATAGCCAAGTTTGTTTCAAGCATCAAGAGCGCTAAAATTTTCCCTCTAGACATTAAAAGAAAAATTTTTAGAATGATAATAAAAAATGATAGCGAAATAACAACAATTGATTTTTCATTCTACGATATTATCAAAATCAAGAATGAACTTACAGGTAGAGATTTCACTATAAACGCAATAGCAGTTCCCACAGTTATTTTTTCAGAAACTTATGAATTACCTACTAAAATTATTAAAAAGGATTATGAATTACCTTATAAATTACCATTTAACCTTATGGACCCCTTCAATGGCTTAAAGGATTTGACAGAAGGAAGGCTTAGACTTGTAAGTGAAAAAGCATTACAAGATGACCCAGTTAGAATATTAAGAGCTTTTAGGTTTAAACTATCTCACAATCTATCAATTTCAGAAAAACTAAAGCAAAAAATTAAATCAGATTCAAATATGCTAAGGTCTGTTTCTGGTGAAAGAATAGCAGAAGAAGTTCTTAAGATATTTTCACATACCAATTTATCTTCTACCTTAAAAGAAATGCAGAAGCTAAATGTCTTAAAACAGCTATTTCCATCAATTGAAGATAATGTTGGAATATCTCAGTTTGGATATCACTCTGAGGATATTTTTGATCACTTATTAAAATGTGTTGATAAAATGGATAATATAGAGGAGTTTATAAAAATATATTTGACTGATTATAGTAAACAGATATTTTCTCATCTAAATAAACTAATACAGGGAGATTATAAAAAATTTACTTTTCTAAAACTTGCAACTTTTCTTCATGATATAGGTAAATCAGAAACTAAAGTTGTTGATATTAATGGTAGAATTAGATTTTACAATCATCAGAAGGTTGGAGCTGAAAAAACAGAGAATATTTGTGAAAATCTTAGACTTAGTAATAAAGCTACTAATTATTTAGTCAAGATGATAGAAAAACATATGAGGATACCAAATCTATTGGGTTTAGAAAAAATTACAGATAGAGCAACATATAGATTAATCAGGGAAGTTGGTGATGAATTAATAGATTTAATTTTACTATGTTATGTGGATAGAGTAGCTGATCCAGGACCATTAGTAGAAGTAGATTTTGAAAAGAAGATGATTAAATATTTTAATAAAATACTATATTTAAGAGAAAAGATTAAAAAGCAGACTAAAAAGCCTTTAATTAGGGGAGATGAAATAATAGAAAAATTTGGGCTAACTCCTGGACCAAAAATTGGAGAAATTTTAAAATTAGTTGAAAAAGAAAGAGCCTTAGGTAATATCTCAACTAAAAATAAGGCTTTAAAAATGATTCAGGAAAGATTAAAATAAACTAAAAGGATAAAAAAATGCTTTATTTTTGTTATAGTGATAAATATACAGGAGAACTAACTGGACATGTTTTTCCTATTGAAAAGTATAAGATGGTTTATGAAAGGTTGAAATCAGAGAAATTGATAACAGATAAGAATTTAATTGGACCGATAAAACCTTTAAGAAAAGAATTATCGCTTGTTCATACTAATAATTATTTGGACGATCTCTTTAGTTTAAGATTTACTCATAGAACTTACCCATCTGAACTTCCTTTAAATCAAAAAATTTTAGATTTTTTTCTAATAACAACAGGTGGAACAATAAGTGCTGCCAAAATGGCATGTAAACATAATGTAGCAATAAATTTAGCTGGTGGGTATCACCATGCTTTTCCAGATAGAGCAGAGGGTTTCTGTTACTTAAATGATGTAGCTATTTCAATTAGATTAGTTCAAAAAGAAAAGTTAGCAAGTAAGGTTTTGATTGTTGACCTTGATTTACACCAGGGAAATGGTAATGCATATATTTTTAGAGATGACTCAAATGTATTTACTTTCTCTATGCATCAGGAGAATAATTATCCGATAAAACAGAGAGGAGATTTAGACATTGGATTAGATAATAGTACTACAGATATTCAATATCTTGAATATTTGCAAAAAATTTTACCAGGACTTATTGAAAAGCAAAAACCAGAACTAATATTTTATTTGGCTGGAGCAGATCCTTATTATAATGATATACTGGGTGGACTTTCGCTAACAAAGGAAGGTTTAAAAAAAAGAGATGAGTTTGTTATAAATAAAGCTCAGGAAAAAAATATTCCAATTTGTATTGTTCTTGCGGGAGGTTATGCAGAAAATACGAATGATATTGTGGATATTCACTGCAATACATGTTATATTGCAAAAAAATATAGTGGAACATTTAGTTAATGTTTTTATAACAATTTTGGGTAAGGATTGGGGGAAGTAATAAAGATAGAATGCTTTAGGAAAAAATAAAACTATAAATAAAATTTTAAAAATAGTTTAAGAAATGTTAAAAAAATAATAAAAGGGTTTTGGTATGAAAATTTTTAAAAGAATTTTATCTAAAATTAAAGAAAAAGAAGAAGAGCAAAATGCCATGTTTCTATATGTTAAGTGCAATAGATGTGGTGAGAAAATTAAAGTTAGAATAGTAAAGAGTACTGACCTTTTGTACAATTATAATCAACCCCAGGGAGATGTAGGTTATACTTTGAGAAAGGAAATATTAGGGAATAAATGTCCCAATTTGATTTATGCTTATGCTGAATTTGATAAAAATAAGAAGATGTTAAGCCTGGATGTAAATGGTGGTATTTCCATAACACCAGGGGAATATGAAAAGGAATAAAATTGAAAAAATATCCGAATTCAGGATAGTTGTGATATATTAAAGGTTAGATTAAAGGAGTATTAAAGTGAATATAATATGGCGTGAAAGATATAAACCCTTATTGGAGAAAATAGTTAATCGTAAAGATCAGGTTAATAAAATCTTAGATTTTTTAGAGAACAAAACTAATTGGCTTACAGCACCTGCCAGTACAAAGTACCATTTAGATAGGGATGGTGGATTAATTGATCACAGTGTTGGTGTTACACATACTCTATTAAAATTGAAAAATATTTTAGCACCTGAAATACCTAATGAGAGCTGTGTTGTTATTGGACTATTTCATGATGTTGGGAAAGTTGGGATGGCAGGAAAACCATACTATATAAAGTTGAAAATTCCCACAAAGGACGGAAAAAAATATATTATAAATAAAGATTTAGCAGCTATGGGGATTGCTGCGAGAAGTCTTATGCTTATTTCTAAATTCATAAGTTTAAGTGATAATGAAGCACAGGCTATTGCATATCATGATGGTCAATATATTCCCGAAGGAAAGATAGTAGCGCATAGAGAAAGTGCTCTAACACTACTTCTTCATTACGCAGATTATTGGACTTCACATATTTTAGAGAGAGGTGAATAATATTGGAATATTTTGAAAATATAAACTGTTTATTTATATTTTTTCAACAATCAGAACAGGCTCCAGGAATTAATCTCTTTGGTTATCTATCATATATTTTCTGGATTGTTATGATTTTGATGTTTTTAATTCCCTATATCAGACAAAAAAAATTAACTATTGATCGCTTCCGTCAAATAAAAAAGATAGAACGTATTAGAGGAACAAGAGTAATTACTATGATTCATCGCCAGGAAAGTCTTTTTGGATTGCCATTTTTTAAATATATAGATATTCAAGATTCAGAACAGGTTTTAAGAGCGGTTAGAATGACTCCAAATAATATGCCTATTGATTTTATAATTCATACTCCAGGAGGATTGCAGTTGGCTTCTGAACAAATTGCTTTAGCCTTAGCTAATCATAAGGCGAAGGTTACTATATTTATACCCCATTATTCTATGTCCGGAGGAACTCTTCTGGCATTAGGTGCTGATGAGATTTGTATGGATGAGAATGCGGTAATTGGTCCACTCGATCCACAAATTGGTCAATTTCCCATGGTTTATCCCGCAACATCAATTTTGAAAGCTGTTAAAAAGAAATCATTGGATGAGATTGATGATAGAACTTTGATTTTGGCGGATGTAGCAACTAAGGCTATAAAACAGATGAAGCAGAGGATAGTTGAAATCATTGGCAATAGGATGGATTCAAAAAAGGCAAATAAATTAGCCAGTGTGTTGACAGATGGACGATGGACTCATGATTATCCAATAACCTTTAAGGAAGCAGAAGAGTTAGGATTTAATGTAAAGAGGGAAATTCCAAAAGAGATATATAAATTAATGGATTTATATCCTCAATCAGCAATTGGCAGACCATCTGTCCAATATATTCCTGTACCATATCCCAAGGAAGGGGGACAAAGAAGAAGAAAAAGTTAAAAATAAATTAAACACAGGAAAATCCAGAAATAGAACTTTTTTAGCAAAAAGTATGAATAAATAGTAAAATGTAAAAATAAATTTAATTTACTTAAAAATTATTATTTTTCGAAAGGAGAGAAAATGGCTGCTAATGCATATGTACTTATCAATGCAACTCCTCAGAAGATTGCTGATGTATTAACAAATATAAAAAAATCCCCTGCAGTTAAGAGAGCTAATGCTGTAACTGGACCATACGATATTATTGCTTACATTGAAGCAGAGGATATAAATGAAATTGGAAAGACAGTTGTTTTCCAGATTCAGGGAGTTCAGGGAGTTACAAAAACTCTAACATGTATGGTCGTTGAAGTGTAAAAAATTTTCCATTTTTTAACAAAAAGACAATAAGTTGGTATTCTGATTTGTTTCTTATATTTAAGAGATTAAAAAAATCTTGATATTTATTTATCTTGATAATCTTTACCAACTGATTTCCCACGTTCAAATTTTGTTAATAGATTCAGCTTTTTTTTAATTTCTATGAATTAAATTAGTAATTTCAGCCTATATATTTTATTTCAATTTTAAGCTAAGCTATATTGAGTGTTTATTATTATTTGTACTATTAACAAGATAGGTTAACAGTTTGCTATTCGAAAAATTAATATAATGTAATAAAAGTATTTGTCATTCCTTCGTTTCACTCAGGGTCAGAATAACGAAATAATATTAAGTTTTTAAAAATAATATTAAATTTTAAAAAGTGTAAGGAAATTGATGAAATTAACAGAACAAGATTTACAAAGATATAGTAGACAAATTCTAATAGATGGATTTGGAAAAGAAGGTCAATTAAAACTAAAAAACTCTACTGTTGGTATGTTAGGATGTGGAGGCCTAGGAACAGCAACATCAATTTATTTAGCAGCAGCTGGCATAGGTAGATTAATATTAGCTGATAGTGATAAACCTGATATAACTAATCTTAATAGACAGATAACTCATTATGAATATGATATTAAAAATAAAAGAAATAAAGCAGATTCTACAAAAGAAAAACTTTCAGAGTTTAACTCTGACATAGAAATAGAAACTTATACGAAAAATGTAAATGAAGAAAACATAGAAAAGGTTTTTGAAAAAGCAGATTTGATTGTAGATTGTCTTGATAATTTTGAGGATAGATATATGTTAAATTCATACTGTGTAAGAACTAACAAACCTTTAATACATGCTGCAGTTTATGGTTTTTATGGTCAACTAACAACTATAGTTCCAGAAAAAACAGCATGTTTAAAATGTATTTTTCCTTCTCCTCCACCCCAAATCAAAATATTCCCCATAATTGGTGTAACCGCTGGACTTTTTGGTATATTGGAAGCAAATGAAGTCATAAAGTATATAACTGGTGTTGGGAAACCTCTATTTAATAAGATGATGTTAATTGATCTTTCTGAAAATGAAGTGAATATGATAAAGACAGAAAGAGATAAAAACTGT
>JAHJRV010000125.1 GCA_018830725.1 Actinomycetota bacterium
CTGCTTCGTAGTCGAGAGCAACCTCTCAACTCCACAAGCATAAAATTTCTTGAGTTTAAAAATTCAATAGTAGTTTTAAATTACATTTATCTATTCTAACTTAATTAATTTTAGTATACAATGTGTCTAATGATAGGGGTTTAGTTCCCAATTTATCCAACGATTAAAGCTGTTGGGTTTCTTACTTATTTTATTCTGAAATTAAATTCAAACAATTAGAAGTCAAACCACTAGATAATATATAATAGAATAATAACAATTATTATGAATCATAAATAATATTAATAATTAAAAAGGAGGAGTTTAAAAAATGACAAACGCAGAAGAAAGAGGTTATAGTTCAGGATTAGCGGTTGGATTAGGATTATCCTTAGGTTTACTTATTGGATTAGCCATAGGTTTGCTATATGCCCCAAAACCTGGGAAGGAAATGCGAGAGGAACTCAAGACAAAAGGCTCAGAATATTTTGAAAAAAGTAAAGAAGGTTGGGAAGTTGCTTTGGAGAAAGCAAAAGAGGGAATAGAAATTGGAAAAGCTAAAATTGAAGAATTAGCAGGGAAAATAAAGGAATCAACAGCTAAAATTGAAGAACAAGTAGAAGAGTAGAATCACAAAGTGAACCACTCTACAAAAGTTTTTATATTTCTACTACTTATTGGGTATTGCTATTTTTTACCAACAACTATCAAAAACATAATAGAAAAAATATAGAAATATTATATTTTACTACTCCTCAACTGAAATATCTTCAACCTCTACTCTTTCTTCAACTTTTATCTCTGGTCTTTCCCTTCTTATTTTAGGTCCTGAAACAGGGATAAAATTCACATTTGTATCATACAGCTTTACTCCCAATCTATTTGCTGAACTCTTTACAACTTCAACTATTTCCCTCGTTTTTTCAGTTAAATCCAAACCTTGTTCAACTCCCAAATCAAGATTTGTTATTATTCCAGATCTTTTTGGTAATATACCAACTCTTACAGACTGAATATTTGAAACATTCATAACATCATTATGAATCTGCTTTCCTATTGAACTCAACGACATTGTGGCTTTTCCCTCTTTTACATTAACCATCTTCACTGCTTTAGGTTTTTTCCTAATAAACTCTAAAATTAGTAAAGCAAAACATACAAAAAAGAAAATTAACCAGAAAAATAATAGAACCCATCGATTCATTGAATTGTAATAATCTGCAAATCTATTTAACATATCTCCAATATCAATTAACGGTAAGAATGTATTAAGCATTGCAACTAAGCTTAAAATTAACAAGAAAAGAATTAGAATAACAATCAAAAACCTGTTAAGAATATTCATATTGCCTCCTTCTTTGCTTAAATATAAAAGACTATGTAAAATTAATAAATCAAAATTTATAATTCTATTTTTATTTTTTAATATTTTAGCTGTTATTATATAGTAAGATTTTTAAAAATGAAAGCTATCATAAATTGAATATATATATTATTATATATTCAATTAAATTAACAAATAATTATAACTTAATTCCCTATATAAACCATTAGTTATCAAGGTATTTATTTTGAGAACAAAATTTATTATAAACCCAGATTCAAGTAGGGGAAAAGTAAAAAAGAAAATTGAGCAGATTAAAAAGTATATTAAAGAATTAAATATTGATTCATCAATAGATTTCACACAGAAATCTAAACATGCAAAAGAATTAGCCAGAAAAGCAGCTGATGAAAACTTTGAAATAGTTGTTGCTGTAGGAGGAGATGGGACTGTTCATGAAGTAATAAATGGTATTTATGGAACTAATAGTTCATTAGGCATTATTCCTATTGGAGCAGGAAATGATTTATCAACCTGTTTAGGAATTCCTCAAAAAGATATAAAAAAGGCAATTGAAATAATTAATATTGGAAAAACAAAAAAAATAGACCTTGGTAAAATAAATGGTGAGTATTTTGCAGGAGTTGCAGGAACTGGATTTGATACCATGGTTGTGGATTTTGCATTTAAACACAGAAATTTATTAAAATTATTAGGTTCACTTTTTTATATTTATGGTGTTTACAATGTTCTCATTAGATTTAAACCTATACTTTTTAAATTAATTACAAAAGACAACACTATAGAGAAAAAAGCTATGACAATAGCAGTAGGCAACTCATGGATGTATGGTGGTGGAATGAAGGTTGTTCCGGATGCAAAACTTGATGATGGTTTATTTGATGTATGCATTGTTGAGGAAATATCTAAATTGGAATTCTTAAAAGTATTTCCAAGAATATTTTCAGGAACTCATGTAACTCACCCTGCAGTAAAAATATTTAGAACTGACTTTTTAAGAATTGAATCTAACAAGAAAATAAGTGTGCAAGCTGATGGAGAAATTATAAAAAGTCTTCCAGTAAATTTTGAAATAATACCAAAAGCTCTTAATGCAATTGTTCCTTAATACATTCAACTATTTAAACTTTATATTCTTCCTTTCATTCTTATACATATCATATTAAGAACTAGCCTCTATAATTTGTTCGTTCTGATATGTCTCATGTCAAGACCTGACCTCTTAATGACCCACTTAACATAATGAATATAATATTTCAATAATATATCCCTCCTAATTAATTCACAATTGAAACTTCATAATATATGAAACTTCATAAAATTAATTTCGTCTAAATTCTAATATTAAAAATTTTTCATTAAATAATGTAGGGCAACCTTTTAGGGTTGCATTATTAAGCAAAGCTAAAGCTTTACTCTACTAATATTTTGTATAAAATCTAATTATTAAAATTATAATAATATCTTATTTAAAAATAGACATTCTATAATACATCAAACTAATAAATATTAAATTGTCAAGGAGATTAAAATGAGAGTAGGAATATTAACCGACAGCACAAATGATATACCAAGAGAAATCTGTGAGAAATATGATATTGAAGTAATCCCTCTAAAAGTTATGTTTGATAAAGAAACATATAGAGATAATGTGGATATTATACCTAAAGAATTCTATAAGAAATTGAAAGTTTCAAAAAAGATTCCCACGACAACTCAGCCCACGCCTTATGAATTCGTACAATTTTATAAAAAGATGGCAGAAAAATATGATTCTATAATATCTATTCATGTATCAGAAAAGATGTCTGGAACTATAGCTTCTGCATCCAGTGCTAAAGCATCTCTTCCAGATTTAGATATAACAATTATAGATTCTAAGATTACTTCTATTCCTACTGGGTATATAGTAATGGAAGCTGCAAAAGCTGTAAAAGAAGGTAAAAATAAAGAGGAAATAATTGGTATGGTAAATAATATTGTTGAAAAAATTAGAATACTTTTTTTACCCAAGACTCTTGAATATCTAAGAAAGGGTGGAAGAATTGGAACAGCTAAATCACTTCTGGCAGTAGCATTAAAAATACAACCTATTCTTACAGTCAAAGAAGGAGAAGTAGCTCCATACAAAAATGCAAGACATTGGAACCGCGCAAAACAGGAATTAATTAATATTTATAAAAATGTCTTTAATGTTAAAGAAGGTGGAACTGTAATTATAGGTCACTCAGATAATATTGAGGATGCCAAAGATATTGAAAAAAAAGCAAAAGATGCATTTAAACCAAAAGAGATTTATACATGGCTTATTGGATGTACTATTGGTACTCATTTAGGACCAGGAGCAATTGCTCTCTGTTATCTAGAACCCTGATACTATCTTAAATCATAATTTTATATCTAAGTGTACTATCTAAGCTTGGTATTTACATTTTAATAAAATTTTACCCCCTTTCCTCCCCCTTTCCTTCACTTCATTCAAGGACAGGCTTCTGAAATGTTTCAAAAACCATGCCACAAATCTCAAAAATGATCATAAATTTAATAAATTATTGGAAATTGTTTAATATTTTTTAAAAATATGCTATAAAGACCTATACAAAAATCACTTAAGAATTAGGAGATTTGTGAATAAAGAAAATTTAAATAAGATAGCTATTATAATCCCAGCATATAATGAGGAGAAATATATAGAAGAAACTGTTAAAAGATGTTTAGAAGTATTACCTGATGTAGTAGTTATTGATGATGGTTCTTCAGATTTAACAAATTCTATAGCTAAAAAAGTAGGTGCATTAGTTTTAAAGCATAAAGTTAATAAGGGAAAAGGAGTGGCACTTAGAACAGCTTTTAATTTTGCTCTAGAAAATGGTTTTTCAGGAATAATTACAATTGATGCAGATCATCAACATAATGTAGATGAAATACAAAAATTCATAAATTTCCTATCTTCAAGCAAAGAAGATGTGGACATCATCCTGGGAAATAGGATGAAAAATCCAGAAAATATGCCCTGGATAAGATATGTAGCAAACAAATTCACATCATGGTTAATTTCAAAAAGGTCAAATACAAGAATACCTGATGTTCAATCAGGCTTTAGGTATATTAGTAGAAAAGTCTTAAAAAATATAAAGACAAAATCAAATAGGTTTGAAGCTGAGCCAGAATTACTTCTAAGAGCTTCACTAAAAGGTTATAAAATAGTATCTATCCCTGTTTCCACAATATATTATAAAAATGCTATAAGTTATGTCCATCCTATTAAAGATGCACTTATGTTTTTAAAAATGTTTGTTCAGAGTTTTTTATGGAAAACTAACTCACACGACATAGATGAACAGTCGCAATCAAAATAATCTATTCAACCTCGTATAGATGCTTTTTTATAAAATCCCTTATTTCTGAAACTGGAACTCTCACACACCCTGACGAGAAATGAGCAGCTTTTAACTTTCCTTCATTTATCCAGTTATAAACTGTTTGCCTTGTTATTGATAATAATCTAGAAATTTCGGCAGGACTTATAAATAATTTTCCTTCAAATGGGTCTTTTTCTTTCATTTTCTTTTCCATATTTTTATATATAATTTAAAGAATTTCAAAAATTAGTTTTTATTTAAGAAATAATAATAATTTTAATTATTAAATATATTTTACGATATTATTTCATTTTTTCAAAATATTAAAAATATTTTATCGAAATATTTTAAGAGTTAAGTTCTTTTATAGAAATTTAAATTTTATTCTTTTTAAAAGATTTATTGATTTTAAATATTGGTAGGAATGGCTAATGAAGGATATTCACTGAGCTTTTCTAAAATTCTATTTTTAATATTTTTAAGAGATTCTTTTGTTTTTCCTTCAAATCTTAATACTATTGCTGGTTGTGTATTGGATACTCTAACTAATCCCCAACCATCGGTAAATAAAATTCTTACTCCATCAACATCTATTATTTTATGATTCTTCTTAAAATAATCTTTAATATTATCTACAATCTCAAACTTTTTTTCGTCTGGACAATCAACTCTTATTTCTGGAGTTGAAAAATATTTAGGAATATCTGAAAGCATTTCTGAAATTGTCTTATCAGACTTTGATAATAACTCAACAAGTCTACATGAAGCAAAGATAGCATCATCATAACCAAAATAATTATCAGCAAAGAATATATGTCCACTCATTTCTCCAGCAAGTACAGCTTTTTCTTCAATCATTTTATCTTTTATTAATGAGTGTCCGGTTTTCCACATTATAGGTTCTCCACCAGCTTTTTCTATTTCATCAACAAGTGCCTGGGAACACTTCACCTCAAATATAATTTTTTCTTTTCTTTTTTTAAGCATATCTCTTGAGAATAGAATTAATAAATGGTCACCCCAGATAATGCTCCCCTTATCATCTATTACTCCAATTCTATCTGCATCTCCATCATATGCAATTCCCAGATCTGCATTTTCTTCTTTTACCTTTTTTACTAAATCCTGAACAAATTCAATCACTGTTGGATCAGGATGATGATGTGGATATGTTCCATCCAGTTCACAATATAACTCTATAACTTCACACCCAATTTCCTTTAGTAACTTCGGAGCAATTAATCCAGCAGTACCATTACCCGCATCTATTACTAACTTTAATTTCTTTTTTAAATCTATTCTATCCTTTATATAATTAATATAATCGTCTACTATATTCTGGTGAAACAGGGTTCCTTTTCCTATTAAAATTCTATCCTCGTCTATTATTTTCCCCAGCTCTTTAATTTCATCACCATAAATAGTACTCTTTCCAAATGCTATTTTTAACCCATTAAAATTAGGAGGATTATGACTACCAGTAACTATGATTCCGCCATCTATTTCCAAATTAAATAGCGAAAAATACATGACCGGAGTTGGAACTAATCCAATATCTATAACATCACATCCAGTTGATAATATTCCGCCAATTAAAGCACTTTTAAATTTTGGTGAACTAAGCCTGTTATCCCTCCCCACACTAACTTTATTTCCACCTTTAGAAATCACATATGTTCCAAAACTTTTTCCCAGCATCTTAACAATCTCAGCTGTTAAGTCTTTACCTACAATTCCTCTAATATCATATTCTCTAAATATCTGTGGATTAATCCTCAATTATCCCTCCTAATTAAATCGTATATTTAAATAAAATAATTTATATGAATTATTTAAACTATTTTTTAAAAATATTTCATAATATCATTTACTTTGTTCCAACCACCTAATCTAATGATATCCTGTTTAGTAAATCCTTTATCAGTTAACGGTTTAATAATGTCTTTTATTATATTAGGTACATAGAATTTTAGGAATTTTAGTTTATCATCTCTTAGTTTACTATCTGTTTTTATTGTTGTTTTACCTAATAAAGCTGGAAGTAGTATCGTCTCCCCTTTTTTAATATCTAATGTTTTAGTATTTAAATTAATATCAGATTCATTACCATAAAAAATTTGTCCATTCCCTTCCAAAAATGAGAGCATATAAAACTTGGAACCATCACAATCAAGTTTATATTCATCAAATATCTCACAAAGTTCAACAGCAAATTTTTCACAGGCAATAAGGTATTTGATAACATTTCTATCAATATTTATTGACAAAGGTTGTATCTTGTAATTTCTCACCAAAGAAAAATCAATAACATCTAATGCTTTATCAATATGAAGTTCCCTTGATTTACCATATCTATCTACTCTATCCCAATCAGAAATTCGATATGTTGCATCTGAATTTTGTTGTATTTCAGCTAACAAAACCCCACCCATTATGGTATGTATTGTTCCAGGAGGTATAAAGATTAAATCTCCGTTATAAACATTAATATAATTTAAATATTCCCCAATTTTTTTACTTTCGATAACTTTTTTAAATTTTCTTCTACTCATATGCTTTTTTAAGCCACAAACAAGTTGTGCACCTGGCTTAGCCCAAACAACATACCAGGCTTCAGTTTTTCCAGTTTCATCTATTTCATTGAGATATGCATATTCATCATCTGGATGAACCTGAATAGATAGTTTTTTTGATGCATCAATAAATTTAAAAAGTAGGGGAAATCTATTACCTCTACTTAGCTTTATGTCTTTCCCAACTAACTCTTTTTCAAAATTCTTAATTAAATTTTTTAAATTATCACCTCTATATTTCCCATTTCTTACAACACTAATATCTTCTCCATGATCTACTAATTCCCACGATTCTCCAATAAATTTATCTTCAGGTAATCTCTTCTTAAAAAAAGATTCTAACCTTCTTCCTCCCCATATTTTTTCTTTGAATATCTCATTAAATTTTAAAGGATAGATTTCTTTCTTTGACATCTTCTATGTTTTTTATTCTTTTTTTTGATAAATTATTCTTCAACAATTTTATTAATTATTTCTACCGCTTGGATTATTGCATCATCCACTGACATATTTCCTGATATAGCTAAATTTATATTCTTTTCAAGTTCATTATATAAGACTTCATATATACTATAACTATCAGGTATAGGTTTACCTTTTTCACATAACACCTTAAAAAATTGATATAAGTTATCCCCTTTAAGTAAGCTCATTTGGTAACTTGATTTAGTTATGGGCAGTTTTTCATTATAGTAATTCCACTGAGAATAAAAGTCGGTTTCAAATAAAAAATTCAATAAATTAGAAATCGCCTCTTTCTTTTCAGAATCATCATTAAATAAACAAATTGTTGGACCTGTTAGTGAAGTATATTTAGTCATATATTTACCTGGAATTAAAGAAAAACCTGTTTTTTCAAAAATATCCGGATTTTCTGTTCTTAACCTAAAAGCAATTGATGAATCGGTAACAATCATTGAATATCTTCCTTGAATATATCCTGAAAACAGTGAGTCTATTTCTTCTGATGCTCTTTCTGAAATGAGAAATTCATTTAAAATTGAAATTGTAAAATTTAAAATATCAACAATTTTTTCCTTATTTTGTTCCGATTGAAAGACAGGAATACCCTCATTATCAATTAACTTTCCTCCCAATGAAAAAAAGTTGGGAAATATAAAATCCGAAGTAATTTTACCCATGCTTTTTGAGGGTAGTCCCAAAGCCCATGTATCAATTACACCATCTTCATTATTATCTTTTGTTAAAAGCTTACCTTTGTCTATTAGATCAGACCAATTAGTTGGTGGGTTATCTGGATCTAAATCCACTTTTTCAAACAGATCTTTTCTGTATAAAAGCAATTTTGCATCCGCATTCAACATTAGTCCTAATAACTTTCCATCTATTGTCCTACCATCTAAAGCAAAGGGAAATATATCATTTTTAAGATTATCAGAAATCAAATCATCCATTGGCTTTGCTATCTTATCTTCAACTACTATACTAAAATCATAGATCAAACTTAAATCAGGAAGGTTATCCCTGGCAATCTGGAAAGTTTTTGCAATCTTTGAATCTAAATCTTTTTCAGGAATTATTTTTACTATTAAATTTATGTTAGAATTTTCATCTTTAAACTCTTTCAGTCTTTCATACAAAGTCTTATTCTCAATTCTTTCATTATCACCTAAATATTCACTACTTAGCCAAATCTCTAAATCAATAGGTTCTTCTATCTTTTTAGGCTCTACTTCCTCAGTAATCTCTTCTGTTTCCTTTGTAGGTTCTTTGGTGACCTCAGTTTCTTTAAAGAATTTACAACTAACATATAAGTTGAAAATGGATAGGATAAAAAAAATAACAAATAACTTAATTAGAATTTCAAAATAATATCTATAGACTTTTTTCACAGCAAATTTCCTATTTCATATAATCATTTTAAATTTAATAAAAATAATAAAATTTGAGACTTTTTTTCATAATAAGGTTCCTCGTATAATATGTTTGTTTTTAAGATAATCACTCAATAATCATTACTACATAATCCAAATTACCTCATAATTCAAATTACTACATAATCCAATTATATATTATTCTTAAATCATCATTAATTTACATTACCTGATGACATTTTATCAAAAAAATAAAAATATTTCTTTTATATTCTTAACTTTAAGGAACACCTGATACTAAATTTAGAGAAGTACCCTGCTTAGTTAATAAAGATTATATGTATGAATTTAAGGAAGTTTGAAATATCTAATTTATAAAAATGCTAAGATAAGTGACACTCCACAGGCATAACTTAAACTACAATGTGTTTGGTGGTATGGATTTAATCTAAGGTTTTAATTACTTTGAATATAAAAAATAAACATGTATGATAATTTAGAAAAGAATAAAAAATAAGAGACCACTTAACTATTATTCTAAAGATAAGAGACCACTTTTATTAACTAAAAATATGTTTACAATTGGTTTGTATTAGAAAATAGTCTTGCTTGATTTGCAGATGTGTCGATACTCCATCTATCTTTTCCAGTTTGCTTAGACTTATATAAAGCCTTGTCAGCAGCATTTAATAAACCTTTGATATTGTTACCAATATTAGGATATATAGCTATTCCTAAACTTATAGTAATTTTACATTTTTTCTTATCTTTATCTGTTGTAAATGAGTGCTTTTTAATTTCTGTTCTTAATCTTTCAGCAATTTCTATGGCTCCATTATATTTAGTCTCTGGTAGAATAATAACAAACTCCTCTCCACCGTAGCGAGCTATTATGTCTGCACTGCGACATTCCTTTATTGTTAACCTTGCTAACTCCTGAAGAAGCTGATCACCAGCTATATGTCCGTATTCATCGTTATATTTCTTAAAATCATCAATGTCAAAGATAATTATTGAAAAAGAGTGACCATACCTTTTGCTTCTCTCCAGTTCTTTTTGTAAAGCAGCATAAAAGTATCGACTGTTATATAGTTTTGTTAAACCATCAGTAATAGCTAAATGTTCAGATTCCTTGTAAAGATTTGCATTTTCTATTGCAATTGCTATCATTTCTGCTAAGATGGTAAGAGTTGTTAAATCACTCTCATCAAAGTCATTTAATTCAACACTCTCTACATCTAATACTCCAATCACTTTATCCTTTATCTTAATTGGAACAGCAAGTTCTGATCTTACATCTGGAAGTTCTTCTATAAACAGATATCTTGGTTCCTCTCTCACATCATTAACTAAAAGCGGTTTTCCTGTCTTTGCTACCCACCCTGTTATCCCCTCTTCGTAAATCTTGATCCTCCTTCCAACAGGAAGTTTAATAGAAGGACCAGAGAACGCTTTTATAAAAAGTTCTTTTGAAGCTTCATCAACTAAAAGAATGATAGTATAATAGTATCCAAATGTATTATTTATTAAATTTGCTATCTGTTGAAATAATTTATCAATATCAAGAACTGATACTATATTTTTACTAACTTCCTGTATTGCTTCTAACTGTTTAGATTTCTTCTTTTCTGATTCAAGTATTTTAGCTTTTTCAATTATCATTGAAATCTGGCTAGCTATTGTAGAGATAAGAGTTAGATTTTCTATGGAAAATGCGTCAAGTTTTGTACCCTCTACATCCAGAACACCGATAACTTTATCATTTGCTTTTAGAGGGACACACATCTCTGATTTCATATCAGGATTACCTTCAATATATCTTTTATCTTTACTTACGTCCGGAACAATAACTGGTTCTCCTGTCTTTGCTACCCAGCCTGTTATCCCTTTTCCTACTTTAATTTTTAACTTCTCTAATTCTTCAACAGAATATCCATGAGTTGTTACAACTTTCAAATCCTTTGTTCTCTCATCAATCAAACGGATGCTGAAGCCTGCAAAGCTCAAATTTCTTTTTAATGGCTCAATAAGTCTATCAATTAATTTATCAAATTCCATAGTTGATGTTCCAGAGATTATGACCTCATTAAGGAGTGAGAATTCATTTAATTTTTTACATGTTTCTTCATATAACTTGGCATTCTCAATAGCCATAGCCACTTGATTTGCTATAGTAGATAGAAGATCTTTGTGACTATCATCAAAGACATTGGGTTCATAAGCTTGGATAGACATAACACCAATAATCTCATCTTTAAATAATATAGGGACTCCCAACCAGGACCTGGTAACTTCACCTATTACTTTAGCCTTAACTGGTAAACTATCTTTTTCCTTCTCAAAGTCCCTAATAAGGAGAGGTTTTTCCGAGCGAATTATCCATCCAGTCAGCCAATCCTTTTGAGAAAGCTTATGGGTTAATTTATCTAAAAATTTACCCTTATCAACTATTAATTCGAATCTGAGCTCATTATTATCTTTATCATATAGAGCAATATAAAATGTGGATATTTTAAACAGCTTGCTAATTTGTTTATAAATCTGTTTCAGTACATCAGATAAATTTAATGAGGATGTTATAGCTGAGCTAATCTCATACAGGCTCCCTAATTCTTTAAGTCTCAATTCAATATTGTTATCCATTAACCCTCAATTTATTTCAGAAATTAATTGTATTTAAATCTAAAATATATTATTTACAATGCATTTCTACTATATTACAAATTATATATAAATTCTTAACCTTTTCAATAGATTCCTTATTTTTTATAAAAAGAAGTATTGAAATTAAAGACTTTTTCGAAAACTGTTAATCTGCAATAACAATATAAATTCTTGAA
>JAHJRV010000126.1 GCA_018830725.1 Actinomycetota bacterium
GTGATCTTTCGATTCCACTTTGCAAGATTTTTACGTCTAAGTCCAAGTCATATAAGAAATCCATAATTACAGTTGCGCTCCCTGGCTCATTAGAATCTACGAATTCTTTTCCTTGATACATTCCTTCTTTCTTTGCTATTAGTAATCCGTTTATGCAAGCAGGCACTGCTGTGAAGATTCTTCCATCTTTTTTCTCTGTGCTTCCGAGATCGCAGACTTCGTTAATACATTTGAATGAAACTGTTGCATCATTTACAGGCACCAAAGATCTATCTGGAGCTTCTACTAAAACTGTTACAGCCATTGGCATGGATGCGCTTTCACAAATCTTCTTTTCTGATTCTCCACGGGCTCCTGATTCCATTTCTTAGTTGGAATCCTTTTAATTGTCCAGATTTTAAAAGTTTCCAAACATTATCTACAGTAAGCTGTAGTACTCTTGCTACTTGTTCTGCTGTATAAAGAATTGGAGCTCCTAAAACATCCTTCTCTGAACCAATTCTTTCAAAGAATCCGTCAATGTCTTCTTTTTTTAATCTTATGAATTTTCCCACTCTAATTGATGGCAATCTTTTAAGGTGAATAAATCTTATTATTTCCTTCTCACTTATTCCTAAAATCCCACTCGCTTCTTCTATAGTATAAAGAATTGCTGGTTTTTCTAATCCCTCTGTTCTTGCTTCAAAATCATCTTCAATTTCTCTTAATACTTCCTCATTTAATTCATTAGTTTTATCTTTAAATTTCCTATTTCTCATTATTAATCTCCTTTTATGTTTGACCCAAATTGTAATCCAATATTTTTTCTGTGATCTCCTTTAAAGCACCCCCAAAAATTGTATTGTCATCAAATGATAAATTCCCTTTTTCCATTCTTCTTAATAATCCGGGATCATCTTCAATTATCCCGGCTATAGGAAGATCTAAATATTCAGATATATCTCTTTGTGTTACTGAACTTTTTTTAGAATATTTATTTATCAATAAAAATATCCTCTGCTTGGGATCTAATAAATGATAAATCTCTTTCAGTCTTGCTGCTGCTCCAAGTTCAAGTGTAACCATTAAAATAACAGAGCTCGATAAATTTAACATCTCCAATGTTATATCATCATAATTATCAGGCAAATCAGCAATTATTATTCCATATCTACGCTTTGCTATCTCAATCAGGTTCATAAGAGTCGTTGCATCAAATTGATCGCTTTGTCTTAATGTTGGAGGAGTTTGTATAATATCAAAATTATGCTTTTTTACATTAATAATAGTATCATTAAATGCTTTTCTGGGAGAATCCTGATTTGATATGAATTTGCTCAGGTGAGGCAGCTTAGGAAGTTGTAAATATAGAGAGATATCACTTGGACCTTCTGCAAAGTTTAAATCAATTAATAGAACCCCTAATTTATTTAAAAGTTTAGCTAAGTGAATAGCTGTTGATGTTCTTCCCACTCCTCCCTGTGCTGAGTAAATGGAAATTACATTTTGAACCAAAATCTTATATCCGGTCTCTTCATTATTTAAATCTTTCTTGCCCATATTAAATAAATCCTTTTTTAAATCTCTATTAGAAAATCTGTCTTTAAAATTAAACTCTCTTTTTAAAAATTTTTTATCAATATGACTTCTTTTCTCTTTACCCCAAAATTTACTATTATAATCATATTGTGAAATAACAGGCTTTTTTAGTTTTATTTCTTCAATAGAATGTCTGTCTTCTAACTGTTCCTTATAATCGTCTTTTAAAAAAGGTGATTCACTAAATAAAAGATTTTTTAAAGATTCTTCTGTAACAGGATGTTTTAAAACACCCTTACATTTCCATTTTTTATATTCATTTTGATCTGGATCTTTAGATAAGATAAATAAATTTGCTTTAGATTTTCTTCTAATCCATTTAGTCAATTTATATGAACCTTCTAATTCCTCATTTAACAAGACATAATCAGGATTATATTTCTTAACCAAAGGTTTGGTTGCTTCGATATTTGCTATTGGAAATATGTCAAAATCTTTATTTGATAGTTTCCTTGCTAAATTCTGAATATTAAAATCGTTGTCAACTATTACAATTTTTTTCATATTTTATTCTTGTTCTTTATATAATGAAATGCAATAATACAAGTAATTTTAATTTTAAAATGTATTAATATAAGTAATTATGACTTATTATTAGTTATTATATTATGTAATAATACATATGTCAACAAATTTCTAACAATTTATAATATAAAATTACTTACAAATTCAAATTACCTGAACTAATTATTATTTTAAAATATAAAAAACAATTTTTTTTAATTCTTTTTCATCTTTCTAAATCACCATTCAGCTGTTCCACATATTCTTTTATATCCCATTAATTTACTTATGTTAAATTAAGGTATTAAAATGATTTTGGAGCTATTTTATTGAATTTTATTCATTTAAAGAAGTTATTTTCTTATCATTTATTTGACAAATTCCAAATTAAATAATATCTAGTATTATTTCTTTGTCACAAATAAATGTAATATTCATTTTATTAAAAACACCTTTTCTACCTATTATGTTAATATCAAAGAATCTTTCTTTAGAAAAAGCTGCTTCTATTTTAAATATTTCATCTCTTACTTTCAGATTTATTTTGTGTTTATATACAACCATACCATTTCCTATACCACCAAGATCATCTTTAATTCCTTTTTCAATATCTAAACCTATTTTTTCTCCCAACTCTCTTGTAAATAGAGATATACTTGCTCCACTATCTAATAGGGCATATATATCCCATCTTTTTCTACCATAACCTACAGAAACTGGTATCATAGGAAATGTTTTTCCATCTCTTAATTTATAAGGAAATCTATATTCAACCATACATTCTCCTTCCTTAATATTAAATAAAATAAGGGGTTTTATTCACCCCTTATAATAATCTACAATTTAGTTATTAAAATTATTTTTATTCTATACAATAAGATTTTCATAACCTCTTTTTGGTATTATTTCATACGTTACTTTCCCTTTTTTATTTCTAACCTTCTTCTCCACTTCGTCTATTGTTTTACCAGAGGCTATTATCTTGCCTTCATACCATGCAATCCATTTACCTCTAAATTTTTTTACATTATAAATTTTCTTTTTATTGTTCATTCTTCCTCCTCATATAATATTCTAATATTTTTTAATTATTTTTGAAACACAGTAAATATGGTTTCACTTTTAGTTTTTTCCCATTTTTTTATTTCTTTTTTAACAGCTTTAATTATTAAATCCTTCATGCTCCTATCCTCTAAAGTAGCTATGATCTTTATCTTTTTATGTAGTTCATCTGGAAAATATATTGTCATTTTCTTCATTTTTTATCACCAGATATAATATTAAAGTAAAAAAGTATAAATGTCAAGATGTTAAATGCTAATCAATAAAGTTGTTTATTATTCTTTCTATTTTAATTCATTTTTCACTGTTCAATTAAATAAAAAGAGGTGGATTGATTCCACCTCTTTTACCATTTTATTTTTTGATTTACATTTTACTGTTTCTTAGTTTGTTATTTGTGGGTTTACCCAAACTGCCCAGTCTTGTGTAGAAGTACCAGCTGCTGCTACTTGAAGGAAAACCTGTCCAGTTTTTCCAACAATTGAACTAAGATCAATATTAAAATTATTTAATCCTCCGTCATTTGTAGCATGAGTACCAGAATAGCTTGTAATGTAATACCATGTTGAGCCATCATAAAATCTTATACGAAAATATACACCATCTGTTGCTGTTACACCTTTTATAAAACCTACTTTAGCTGTAAATTTCGCCCCATCTGGTATCGTAATTGTACTAGAAAGATTGGGATATGCTCCCGATATCCAACCATCGTTAACCCATTGAGGATGTGTTTCAAGAACTTTAGAATATGTATTGCCATCTTCTAATTTTATATTAGTTCTATAACAGGCAAATCCTCGATTATCGCTTAAACCTACATCCCATAAAGGACCTCCAGCACCACTCATCCAATAAGCA
>JAHJRV010000127.1 GCA_018830725.1 Actinomycetota bacterium
CAGCTCAATTTTGGTTTCACGTTTATTTATAAAAAATTCCTGTATTTCAAAGTTTTTAATATCTCTTGCCTTCCACTGGAGGTTACTTTTAACGAAAATCTGAATAGTATCACATCCAATTTTTGCCCCACGAATAAGAGACTTGTCTATACCATCAGCAATAGATACATGGGCTCCAAGCAACATTATATCCTCCAAAAATTGAAGACTTTTCTCGTTAAATATACCAGATTTTGATGTAATATATTATCGCATTTAAAATTAAAATAAACTAATTTTAAATCTAATATTATTATTTAAGGAGAATTAAAAGAGATGATGAAGCTACTTTCAGGAAATGAAGCTATTGCAAGAGGAGCATATGAGAGTGGAGTAGTTGTTGCTACAGCTTATCCAGGAACTCCAAGCACTGAGATCTTGGAAAATATAAAGAATTATAAGGAGATATATTGTCAATGGTCTCCAAATGAAAAAGTGGCATTGGAGGTTGCAATTGGAGCATCTTTTGCAGGGGCTCGAACACTTGTAGCTATGAAGCATGTGGGAGTTAATGTTGCTGCTGATCCATTTATGACACTTAGTTATACAGGAATAAAGGGAGGATTAGTTTTAGTAAGTGCTGATGATCCTGCTATGCATAGCTCTCAAAATGAACAGGACAACAGACACTATGCCGAAATGGCAAAAATACCAATGCTTGAGCCCTCAGATAGTCAGGAAGCTAAAGATTTTATATCTAAAGCTTTAGAAATTAGTGAAAGGTTTGATACCCCTGTTCTTCTTAGAATTACAACAAGAATCGCACATTCAGAAGGAAGAGTAAAGTTATCTAAAAGAATAAAAAATCATAAAGAATTTAGATTTGAAAAAAACCCGCAAAAGTTTGTAATGATACCAGCATTTGCTAGAAGAAGACATGCATTTGTTGAAGACAGATTGAAAAAAATTAAGAAATATTCAGAAGATTCAGAATTAAACAAAATGGAATTAGCTAGTAAAGATATCGGAATTATAACAAGTGGAATTTCATATCAATATGCAAAAGAAGTAATACCTGATGCTTCATTTCTAAAATTAGGAATGAGTTACCCACTTTGCAAAGTAAAAACTCATGATTTTACAAGAAAAGTTAAAAAAATATTTGTAATAGAGGAAGGGGATAGATTTTTAGAAAATTCTATAAGAGCAATTGGAGTAGATTTAGAAGCTAAATCTGATGAACTTTTGTTGGGTGAATTGAATATAGAAAAAGTTGAATCTATTCTACATAAGAAGAAATATATTAAGCCAAAAGAGATTGGAAGAGTAAATCCACCTAAGATGTGTCCTGGTTGTCCTCATAGGGGAATATTTTACATTTTAAACAGATTAAAATTCACTGTAACAGGTGATATAGGGTGTTACACTTTAGCTGTTTTACCACCATTAAATTCAATAGATACATGTATATGTATGGGAGCAAGCATAGGAAATGCAATTGGTTTAAGTAAAGTAATACCTGAAGAGGATAATAAAAAAGTTGTTGCCGTCATTGGTGATTCTACTTTCATTCATTCTGGAATAACTGGTTTAATAGATGCTGTATATAATAATTCTAATATTACAGTTATTATTCTTGATAATGAAACAACTGCTATGACAGGTGGACAGGATCATCCAGGAACAGGAATTACATTAAGGGGTAATAAAACAAAAGCACTTGATTTTAAAAAATTATGCAAAGCTATAGGTGTCTCAGGTGTTGAAATAGTCGATCCTTACAATCTTGATGAAGTAAAAGCAGCTATTTTAAGAGCAAAGAGTATTAATGGTGTATCTGTAATAATTTCAAAGAGAAAATGTATTCTAATTGATAAAAAAGCAATTAAGGCACCAGTAAAAATTGATGAAGAAAAGTGTAAAATTTGTGGAATGTGTATTAAACTAGGATGTCCAGCAATTATTCCAGTTTCTGAGGATGAAATGGGGAGGATGGAGAAAGAGAAGAATATAAAGAAGGATAAAGAGAAAGAGAAGAAAAAAGAAAAAAATAAGAACAAAAGTAAAGATATGCCTCCAGTTATAGATGAAAATCTTTGTACAGGATGTGGATTATGTGAACAGGTTTGTAAATTTGATGCAATAATTCCTACATAAAATATTTTAAATAATTAAATAGAAAAAATGAAAAACAAACTTAAGAATAAAATGAAAGAAGTTAATAATATTTTAATAGTGGGGTTAGGTGGGCAAGGAGTACTTCTTGCATCAGATGTAATATCTATGGCAGCTTTTAAATCAGGATATGATATTAAAAAAAGCGAAGTTCATGGCATGTCCCAGAGAGG
>JAHJRV010000128.1 GCA_018830725.1 Actinomycetota bacterium
ACCGATTTAATTGAGACTTAGTTAAAAAATCATAAATTTTCATTTTTTTATCTTTTAAAATGTTTTGTAAATTAATTTATATTTAAAGATTTATGGTATATTTCTGCAGGTATTTTACTCTCCCCCTACCCCCTCCCACCAGGGGAGAGGGTATAGTAGGGCAACCCATTAGCTTTTATTAAATAGAAACTTGACATACAGAAATGACATTTATTGTTTATTTTATTTTCTCCATTAGTATATAAACAGCTTGTTGAGGGTCTATTTTTCTTTCTGAAACCTTCTTTATGATTTCTTTAAAATCCTTAATCTCTTTTATTTCTTTCCAAGTTTTACTCTTTATCTGCTCTGATAAGGTTTCTAGAACCTCTATCTCAGCTTGTTTTAATCTTTTTGATTTTAATCTATTATTTTTGTTTAGAAATTTCCAATGTTCATTAATTTTAGTTAAAAGTATATTAAAACCTTCTCCAGTTAGTGATTGGGTCTTAACTACTGGGGGTTCCCAATCTTTTTCACTGGTATTTAATTTAAGCATTGATTTGATTTCATTTTCTACTATATTTATTCCAGGTAAATCTGATTTATTTATTACATATATATCTGGAATTTCCATTACTCCTGCTTTTATTGTTTGGATAGCATCACCCATTAGCGGTGTTAGCACTAACAATACTGTGTCAACCACATTAGCAATTGCTATATCAACCTGTCCTACTCCTACAGATTCTACCAAAATAATATCTTTACCCATAGCATCAAGTACTCTGGTTGATTTTTGAGTCGAAAGTGCTATTCCACCAAGATGACCTCTACTTCCCATACTTCTTATAAAAACTTCTGGGTCAGTACTATGTTCTTGCATTCTTATTCTATCTCCTAAAACAGCACCACCTGTAAAAGGACTGGTTGCATCTACTGCAATAACACCAACACTAAGATTTTCTGCTCTAAATTTCTTTATAAGATGGTTTATTAAGCTGCTCTTACCAACACCAGGCGCTCCTGTTACTCCGATGATATGTGCTTTACCAGTATGTTGATAGATAATCTGCATTGCTTTTACAGCTTCATCTGGTTTATCCTCGATCATTGATATTAGCTTAGCAGCAGCTAACTTATCACCTTTAAGAAGTTTTTCTGTTAATTTACTCATTCTATCTTCTATTTTCATTATTCTATTCTCTATTTCGTTACAACATTTTCATAATCTACAAATATAACAAATGTTTATATTTAATATTCAATTCCTTTTCTTGTATCTACTCCTTTTGCAAACCAATGTTTTATTTCTTTGACTTCCGATACTAAATCAGCTTTTTCTATTATCTCCTCTGGAACATATCTACCTGTCAGAACAAGTTCCACATTTGGTGGTTTATCTTCAATTAACTCTAATACATCTTTCAATGAAATGAGATTAAAGTCCATAGCCACATTTATCTCATCCAAAATAACTAAATCATATAATTGGCTGAGCATTGCTCTTCTTGCTCTCTTAAGTCCTTTTTGTGCGAGTTCTATATCTTCTTTGGATGGATTATTTTTATTTACAAATGTTGTTAAGCCAAACTGCTCAATCTTTATCTGAGGAAGATATTTATTAATGGCTTTAACCTCACCATAATCTTTACTTCCTTTCATGAACTGAATAATGATTACTTTCAAATCGTGTCCGATAGCTCTTAAAGCTAATCCCAGTGCAGCTGTTGTCTTACCCTTGCCATTTCCTGTATATACTTGTATTAAACCCTCTTTTAATTTATCTTTCTTCATATTAAAAATAAAGCTTATTCACCCTTTAAAAAATTAGGTGATAAGAGTTGCGCTCCTTTCTATCTCACTAAGTATAAACTGTACAATCTCTAATTAATATTCATAAAAACCTTTACCAGTTTTTCGACCAAGCCTACCTGAATTAACCATATTTTTTAACAATGGACATGGACGATATTTTGAATCTTTAAATCCCTTGTAAAGAACTTCCATAACATCCAGGCAAGTATCAAGACCAATTAAATCCGCAAGTTCTAATGGACCCATTGGATGATTCATTCCTAATTTCATTACTGTATCTATATCCTCAGCTGATGAAATACCCTCCATAAAAACATATACAGCTTCGTTTATCATTGGCATCAATAGACGATTGGAAACGAACCCAGGAAAATCCTTAACTTCAACTGGAGTTTCCCCCAATTTAATAGCAAGTTCTTCAGTTTTATTAAATGTTTCCCTGGAAGTCTCAAGTCCACAGATTATTTCTACTAATTTCATAAGCGGAACTGGATTAAAAAAATGCATTCCAATAACCTTTTCTGGTCTTTTAGTTGCAGATGCAATATCAGTTATCGATAATGATGAAGTGTTTGTGGATAAAATGGTTTCTTGGGGACAAATTTCGTCTAATTTTGAAAATATTTTCTTTTTCAAATCAATATTCTCAGGAGCTGCTTCAATAACAAAATCTACATCACTTGCATCAGACAAATTTAAGGTGGTCATAATTTTGCTAAGTGCTTTATTTTTCTCTTCTTCAGTTAATTTGCTTTTTGCAACTCCTTTAGATAAGAAAGCATCTATTTTTTGAATTGCCCCTTTTGTGAATTTCTCATCAATATCATATATTAAAACACCAAAATCAGATTGTGCACAGACTTGTGCTATCCCTGAACCCATCTGTCCAGCACCAATTACCATTATCTTCTTTATCATTGTTACACCTCTTTTTTAAAAATTTATCAGGATAAAATGCATAATATTGAGATTGCTTCGGGACTTTGTCCCTCGCAATGACATATTAAAAATTGTTTACAATGATGGTATTCGCTGAATATTTACAATTTATTAT
>JAHJRV010000129.1 GCA_018830725.1 Actinomycetota bacterium
GATGTTTTATGGCACAATGGAATAATTTCAAATCCAAATTGCTCTACAATTGTAATGGTAGTGGCAATTAATCCAATTCACAAAATCTCAAAGATTAAAAGAATAGTTACTTCAACATATCAGGCTGTATCTGGGACTGGAAGGGAAGCAATTGAGGAATTAGAGGAACAATCGAGAGCAGTTCTTAACGGTGAAGAGGTGATATCGGAGGTTTACCCAGTTCAGATAGCATTTAATGTCTTACCACATATTGATGATTTTTATGAAGATGGCTACACAAAAGAAGAAATGAAAATGGTTCACGAGACTCATAAAATAATAGGCGACAATTCTATAAAAATAACTACCACTTCAGTTAGAGTTCCTGTATTTACATCACACTCACTGTCTGTCAATTTAGAGTTAGAATCAAAATTAACAAAAGAAGAAGTTAGAGATATATTAAGTAAAGCCCCTGGAGTAAAAGTTATGGATGACCCGGAAAATTTAATATACCCCACAACTCTAAACTCTTCTGGAAATGATTTGGTTTATGTAGGTAGAATCAGGGAAGATGATTCTGTTGAAGGTGGACTAAATCTCTGGATAGTATCTGACCAACTTAGAAAAGGTGCAGCTACAAATGCTATACAGATTGCAGAAATTTTAATAGAGAAAAATCTTGTTTAAATTTTTAATATGATGCGAAGATGAATGAAAACAAATCAAATTTTACCAATTTTTCAAAATTGAAATTTGTGATAACAATTACAATTTTAGTAGTAGTTTGGGCTTTTGCTTTTCTATTTATAAAAATTGGTTTAGAAGAACTTTCATTTGTTAATCTTACAATAATGAGATTTCTTATTGCATGCCTTGTTTTGATTTTAATTCTTTTTTTTCAAAAAAAAAGATTTTCAAAACTACATAAAAAAGATATAGTTCCAATATTTCTTTTAGGGTTCTTTGGAGTAATAGTCTATCATCTTGGACTAAACTATGGAGAACAATTCATTTCACCCGCTGCAGCAAGTTTAATAATCGCAACAGTTCCAGTTGAGATTATAATATTATCAACAATATTTCTTAAAGAAAAAATAGGGCTTAAAAAATTGATAGGGGTTATTATTGCATTATGCGGTGTAGTTGTAATTTCAATTTGGGGAAAAGCAGGTGCTTCTATTCATATTGAATATATTTCTGCAGTTCTAGCAGTATTAATTGCAGCAATAATGTCAGCATTATACACAATAGCGGGTAAAAAACTTCTAACTCGATATTCTGCATTATCATTGACAACTTACGCAATGTTTTTAGGAAGCCTTGGATTAACCCCATTTATTAGAGGTTCACTTTTGGATCAAATTTTAAAAATGTCGATGACTGGATGGTTCGCAGTTATATTCCTTGGCGTTTTCTCAACTGTTGTAGGATATGGATTATGGTATATTGTTTTGAAAATAAAAAGTGCAAGTGAAATTAGCATTTATCTTTATGCAATCCCAGTTTTATCAACAATTATCAGTTATTTCATGTTTAAAGAAAAAATTACCTTGATGTTTATTTTAGGTGGTTTTCTCGTTATAGCAGGATTGATTATAGTAAATATAAGAGCAAAAATTAATTTTAAATAATAATTAAAATTTTTTAGAAAAATTTAGGGATGATTTTTAAAGATAGAACAGAAGCAGGAAAGATTTTAGCCAAGAAACTCTTTCAAACTTTAAATATTCTTAGGGAAGAGAAAGCAATTAAACCTAAAGAAGTATTTACAAAAAGGAAGAAAAAAGTAGTAAAACACATTTTAGAAGAAAAGGTAAAAGAAGAAACTGAAGAGGAATTAGAAAATAGGTTAGGGAAAGAAGAAGAAGCAGAGAAGATTAGAAAAAGCATAATTGTGTTAGCAATACCTAATGGTGGAGTAGCTGTTGGATATGAAGTTTCAAGAAAATTAAATACTGATTTTGATGTAATAGTCTGTAGAAAAGTTCAGATTCCATGGAACCCAGAAGCAGGATATGGGGCAGTTGCACCAGATGGGAGCTACTTTTTAAATGAAAAGCTGATTTTAGCATTAAGACTTACTGATGAAATTATTCAACAAAATATCCAAAAAACAATAAAGCAGATTAAGAAACGTATAGAGAAATATAGAGGTAAAAAACAATTTCCTAAACTAAAAGATAAAATTGTGATTTTAGTTGATGATGGTCTTGCAAGTGGATTTACAATGTTGGCATCAATTGAATTCGTTAAAAAAAAGAAACCTAAGAAAATTATAGTCGCAGTTCCAACAGCATCAGGAAGTGCTCATCAATTAGTAAGACCTGAGATAGATAAACTTATAGCTCTGGATGTAAGGTATGCATATCCATTCGCTGTGGCTGATGCTTATGAAAACTGGTATGATGTTTCAGATGAAGAAGTTTTAAAATATTTAAGAGATATTAATTAATATAAACTTATAAAATTTAAAAGTGATTTTTCTCTATAATTATCAAAAAAGATATAATTTCCTCTTTTTGTCTGTTAATAAAGATTAGAAGGGAAAAATAAACTTTCAAAATTTATCGATGGATAATTTTTATAAAAGGAAAGAAAATTGGATTAATTATTCAATTAAAGTATAGAGGTTTTATTATGAAGATTACAGTATTTAATGGGAGTCATCGTGGAAAAAATGGAAATACACATGTCATGGTAGAGGAATTTTTATATGGAGCAAGAGATGTGGGTGCTGAAGTAGAGAATATATTTCTTATCAAAAAAGAAATTAAACCATGTCTATCTTGCTTTACCTGCTGGGTAAAAACACCAGGCAAATGTATCATTAAGGATGATATGAAAGATCTATTATCAAAATTTATGTCTTCAGATATTGTAGTTTTTGCAACACCTATCTATGTAGATAATATAACAGGAATTATGAAAATTTTCATAGATAGACTTATACCTTTAATTGATCCTCATTATGAAAGGGATGAAGAAGGTGAATGTAGACACACAAAGAGATTTGAAAAATATCCAAAATTCGTTGTGATATCTAATTGTGGTTATCCAGAGCAAAGTCATTTTCAAGTTTTAAGTTTGTTATTTAAAAGAATTGCCAGAAATATACATTCTGAGGTCATTGCTGAAATATACAGAGGAGGTGGATGGCTTTATAAAACATCTTTAATATCAGACCCCCTTTTTTGCAAGTATAAAGAATTGTTAAGGGAAGCAGGAGAAGAAATAGTTAAAAATTTAAAACTTTCTAAGAAAACAATTTCAAAATTGAAAGAACCAATTATTTCAGTTGATGAGTTTATAGAATTTGCAAATAGAGGTTGTGATAAATTATTATCAAGAATTAAAATATAATCAAGAAAATCTATAATTTTGTGTAAATATTTGATTTGTTTAAAAATTTAAAAAATGGAGGTATTATGTTTGATAAAATGCGGACAATTCTCAGCAAGGTTGATGCAGATTATAGTGATATCCGATATGAAATAAAAAAAGATACTGTAATTTCCTTTAATGGAAAAGAACTGACAAAGATAGGTTCTAATTCTACTGATGGTTATGTTTTAAGAGTTTTAAAAAATGGTGGATTGTCCTCTGTTGCTTTTACAAAAGAGAGTGATAGTGAGAAAGCTATAAATACTGCTATTGAAAATGCGCAGTTAATTACTAAGAACAGAGAAAAACCAATAAAACTTGCTAAAACAGAGGTGGTTAAGGATATTTTTATTCCAGAATTAAAAGAGGATCCCAGGAAAATTTCTACGGCTGAGAAACTTGAACTTGTTAGAGATTATAATAATATTCCGCTTGGATATAAAAAAATAGCTACAACAATTATCAACTATGAAGATGTAATTAGAGAAAAATATTTTATCAATACCGAAGGAACTGAAATAAGAGAGGACCTTGTAACAACCTTGTTATTTGGTGAGATTATAAGTAAAGAGGGAAATTTAACCCAAAATGTTAGAGTCTCTGCAGGAGGAAGTAATGGATTTTCAAATATTCGAAATCAGGAAAGTAATTTTGAAGAGCGAACTGCTATTACTCTCAATCTTTTAAAAGCGAAACCTGTTAAAGGAGGAGTATATAATTGTATTCTAAATCCACATTTAGCAGGGGTATTTACTCATGAAGCTTTTGGACATTTTTCTGAAGCAGATATAATAGAAACCCTTCCAGCTATGCGTGAAAAGATGAAGATTGGAAACAAACTTGGCAATGAAATTTTAAATATAGTAGATAATGCTTTAATACCTAATCAACTTGGATTTTACAAATATGATGATGAAGGAGTAGAAGTTCGTCCCGTACAGCTTATGAAGAATGGAGTCTTAACAGGGAGACTGCATTCAAAAAGAACTGCTGCTGAGTTTGGAGAACAAATCTCTGGACATTGTGTTGCTGAAGATTTCCGTTATCCTCCTATAATCAGAATGGGAACTATTTTTATAGAGCCTGATAAAAGCAGTTTTGAAGAACTTTTAAATATGCTTGGAGATGGACTATATATTTTAGATGCTAAAGGTGGACAAACAGCTGGAGAAAATTTTACCTTTGGTGCGCAATACGGTTATGTGATAAGAAATGGAAAAGTAGGTGAAATGATACGTGATATAAATATTTCAGGCAATTTATATCAAACATTGAAAAATATTGTTGCAGTAGGAAATGACCTTGTATTATCAAAAAGAGGAGGATGTGGAAAAGGTCAGATGAATATTCGTTCATGTAATGGTAGTCCACACATACTTGTTAATAATATTGTAATAGGAGGTGTGTAATGGAAAAATTACTTGAGATGGCAAAAAAAGTTTGTGATAAAGCAGAAGTTTATTCGATTGATTATATATATAATCCCGTTACCTTTGAGGATGCTAAACTACACGATATAGAAAGTAAATTTCAATCAGGTATTAGCCTAAGAATAATAAAAAATGGTAAGCTTGGATTTGCTTACACAAAAAATCTTATAAATCGTGAAGAAATTTTACAGAATGCCCTTGATTCTATTAAAGGAGAAGTAGAGGCAAGCTATGATTTTCCTCTTACAAAAGAGCTCCCCAAGCTCGACACATACAACCCCTCAGTTGAAAATCTGTCCACTACTAAAATGGTAGAAGAATGTGCAAGAGTTTGCGATATTTTGAGGTCCAAAACAGATGGGGAAATTTCAATAACTTCCTCTACTTATATTGAGGACATTCATATTATAAATAGCAAAGGAACAGATGTTTCTCAAAAAGGGACTTTTTACGGTATATATGGAGGTGTAATATATCCTGGATCCGCTTCTGCTATTTGGCGAATTTTTATAAGTAAAAAATTTGAAAAGTTACCAGACGATATTGTGAATGAGATAATAGAACTTTATACACTATCATCTAACGTTGTGGAAACAAAAGGTGGCAAAATGAAAGTGATGTTTATGCCAAATAGTATGCATACTCTTAACGGGAGAATTTTTAGTGGAACAAGTTCTAAAAGTATTTATGAGAAAATCTCACCTGTTGCCGATAAAATTGGAGAAAAAATATTTAATGAAAAAATAACAATCTATGATGATTCATTAAATGATAAATATCCTGGAGCAAGAGCTTTTGATGATGAAGGTGTAAGATGCAAACCGTTAACAATTATAGAGAATGGGATATTAAAAAGTTTCTACTATGACCTGAATTATGCAACTAAACTGAATGCTGAATCTACTGGACATGGGTATAAAGTTCTCCAATGGGGAGGGGAACAGATAACACTAAAACCTATACCTGCGCTTGCTCATATGACTATAAAACCTGGTAAAAAATCCTTTTCAGAATTAGTGAAATCAATTGATAGAGGTATAATCATAGAAGGTGCGCTCGGAGCTCACAGTGGAAATATTCCTAATGGAGATTACTCTGTTGGTGTTAATCCTGGATTATATGTTGAAAATGGTGAAATTATAGGTCGTGTAAAAGATGCAATGATAGCAGGTAATATTTATGAAACATTGAAATATGTTATTGATATTGGTGATACATTGCATCCTTCTTTTATAGGTTTGGGTGACTATAATGCATGGGTACCAGCAATATTATTTGATAATTTAAGTGTTGCAACAAAGTACTAAATAGCTGTAGTGTTTATGAAATACTATAATGCCAACTTACTACTAACAATAAAGTAGCATTAAAACAAATAACTAAGTAGTTATATTAACTATAGGATTACCAGCTTCCTCCACCGCCTCCACCAAATCCTCCTCCTGAAAATCCACCTCCACCACTAAATCCACTTCTGCCTGAAGCAGCACCTCCAGGAGTTGAAGCAAATGCAGTATCCACATTATTTGTAAGATCACTAATCATATTTGTGAATATAACAGCATTAATAATATCAAAATCACCCTCATACCAGTCTGATGGTCTTTCAAAGATTCCTTCAAACTGTTTAGCCCACTGCTTTTCAACACCTAATGCCATAGCATAGGGTAGGAATTTTTCAAACATCTCAGGACTTTTTTCAGGTGCATTAAAGAACTTCAGTCTATCCGTTTCTGTTACTGTTAGAAATTCCTTAAAACCTAATATAGCCTCATGTGTCAGCTTACCCTTTCTTGTTTTTCTTGGCATTGCTCTACCAAAAAGACCTATTATAATGGCAGAAATTATATTTATAATTACAAATATACCAGCTAAAATATAGTATCTATTTCTTACACTGTCAGGATTTGTTGGAAAATAATCCTTCTTTACAAGCGTCTCATATGTCACTGATTTTATGCCTGGTAGATTTTCATAGAACTTACCTTTAAGTTCAGATAATCTAACAATTGTTCTTCCAGTTAAAGGTTTTTCTTCAGTAGTTTCTTCTTTTATTATCTTTCCTTTTTTATCAAATATCTTTAAAGTAGATAATCTTCCTTCCTCTTGAGTAGTATATTTTTTTTCAGTTATTAAATCTCCACCTTTATTAAAAATTTTTATAAAATCAAATACTTTTTCCAGAACACCTGGTTTTTTAGCAAAAATAGCATTAAAGAGCTCTCTTTCATGAGATTCTAAGTTTTTATCTGCTTCTTTTAGCTTAATGAATTCATACTCTCTTTTTGTTTTAAAGAAGCCTTTTTCTTTTATTTCTCTTATCTTCATATAACCCTTTACAGCTAAATCTATAATAGTAGCTGAAATATCTCTTAAATCAGCTCTTTCGTCAACTATGGAACCTATTTCCATAGGGGTTAAATCATCAGGCGGAGAATAGATAGGAATTATTGTTCCTTTTCCAGCTGGGTCTTTTCCATATTTACTCCAAATAAAAGAAAGAGCACCTAATGTAATAAGTGGAACAATAAATACATAAAGGGCTATTAAGTATGGAAGATATTTTAGTAATAAAGAGCCAACATCTGTTGAATATTTTTTAGGGACTTCTTTTACTATTCCTTTTGGCCAACCTAATACGATTGTTAAACCTTCTCCAGGAGAGAGTACTCTGGTACTTGCAAAGTAAGTTTCAGTTTCACTTGAAATTTCACTTTTACAATTTTTTTCTCTTGAATCTATTTTACCTGTATAGCATGTAAGTTTAATATCATCTGACTTAATCTTTTGTGGAAGCATTACTTTGCAGGATGCATTATATATATTTATTTTCCAATTATTTCCAGTAACATTCCAATATAGTTCATCATATTCATCAAAATAGTTAAGTGCTCCACCCATTTCGTAAGTAATAATATAGATATTCTCTCCAGTTACATATATATTTGGGTCACCAATTTTAATGCTTATAAAATCTCCTTTAGTACTGGTATCATATCTATATTTTGATCCAGTTTCATCAACTACGCTTAATACTCTAAAATCGAGTTTATAAATTCCATCTTCTGTTTTATACCGAATTGGAATATCTCTATATATGCCATGTCTATCTTGAGGACCAAAATCATAAGCTATCTTTTCTGTAACTACTATTGAGCTATCACTATTTATTGTTATATTCACATCAAATTCATTTATCTTCTCATCCTGGGCAAGTGCTGAACCAAAAGGAAGAAGAATGGTAACTATGAAGATCGAAATAAAAATGAGTTTAAACTTTCCTTTTCCCATTTTTCTCAAATATTAATCAATATTTTTAAAATTTAGAATTCTACTTTTACAGCTTCTCTTTCTTCTGGTCTTTCAACCTCAAACATTTCTCTCTTTGGGAATTTTCCACTAAAGAGCGATGTTACTAAAGTGTTTGGAAATACTTCTCTCGTAGTGTTGAAATCTCTTACAGTACCGTTGTAATAACGTCTTGCAGATTCAATCTTGTTTTCAGTTTCTTCCAAGTCATCTTGAAGGGATAGGAAATTCTGATTTGCCTTTAATTCGGGATAATTTTCTGCTACAGCGAACAGTGTCTTTAATGTGGCAGTTAAACCACCTTCAGCCTCAGCTCTTGCTACTGGGTTACCTGCTCCCATCGCAACTGATCTTGCTTTCGTTACTTCCTCAAACACAGATTTTTCGTGAGAAGCATAACCTTTCACAGTCTCTACAAGATTTCCGATTAAATCATATCTTCTCTTTAACTGAACATCAATATCACTCCAGGCAGCATTAACTTTAATATTACTACCAACCAACCTGTTATAGATACCAACAAAAGAAGTTGCTAATACTATAATGACAGCTAAAACAATTAACCAACCCATTTATTCTCCTTTCCTAAAAATTTAATTTTATTTTTTAAAAATTTGTACTGTAATTATTATGAAATTTCTCTAATTATCGCAGATTGTATTATCTACATATTATATCTAAAGATGAATCAAATTATAATAAAAGTTATATAGAACTGTCAAGAACACCCCATCACTTGCAGTAGGGAAGAATTGGCAGAATATTTTTCAAAAAAGACCTGATATTTAATTAATGCTTTAGTATAACATATATGTAAATAGATAAAAGGAATTTAAATATGAA
>JAHJRV010000130.1 GCA_018830725.1 Actinomycetota bacterium
CGGCGATAGAGACCTGAGAGGCTTCGTCAATGACTAATAAATCAATAGAATCCTCTTCCATGGGAAAATATCTGGAAATAAGGTCAGGTTCGGCGATGATGCAAGGTATATTCTCCAATAAAATTTTTGCTTCTTTAAGCGTTAATCT
Source organism: Actinomycetota bacterium (assembly GCA_018830725.1). Taxonomy (NCBI): domain Bacteria; kingdom Bacillati; phylum Actinomycetota; species Actinomycetota bacterium. The sequence goes on from JAHJRV010000130.1 coordinate 149, forward strand.
TTTACCTGCTTTCATGCTAACTATAATTTTCTGTTTTTCATTGGTGTAATGATTAAGATTTTTTATTCTCTTATCGTTGATATTTTCCAATTGCTTTTGGGATGCTTGGAAATATTCATTGATATTCCCCCGATCAGGTAGATTAGAGATGGTTTTTTGATTTAACTCTATAAATAATTGAATGTATTTTAATATCTGCGAAGATTTTTCTTGGGAGGAGAATAATTCGGCTAAGCTTAATAAATGATTAAAATCTACCCCTATTTGCTCAAGGATCGGGTTAAAATAATTTTTTAAATGATATAGGGATGAAAGGGTGATGAGGTCTATATAATCGAGCAGGTCTTTAATTTTGTTTAATAAATAAAAAAGTTGCTTGATATTACTTTCGTTAAGATTTAGATTATTAAAAACCGTTAATAATAAATCAAGATTATTATTATAAATATTAATATCTTTTAGTTTGGAAATCCCTGATTTAATTTCGGCAACAGTTAGAGTAGATTTGTCTTTTGAAAATAAACTAGAAATATTGATTAATAGATGGTCGTACTCCAAATTCCCTAAAGATTTGATATCTTCTTTGAATTGCTGATTATTTTTCATTTTATGTTTTGCAAAAATTGATTTATATTTTAAATTATCTATGGCAGCAAAAATTAGGGAATCAGACTTTAAATGAATAGCAGTTTTGGAAAACAAATTGTAAAATTGGTCTAGGTTCTCAAAATCGTTATTTTTTAATTTATCTACATCCTCTTCTTTTACGGATAGGTTATTTATGTTTTGACAGGCAATAATCCATTCGGGAATTAGATTAGCATTCTGATAGAGAAAATCTAATTGCTCTAAGCTTAAATCGCTTAGTTTAAGAAGCTTTATCTTTTCTGCCGTTTTTTGAATAAGCCCTAAATTAATATCTTCGTTTTCTTTAAATTTAAAGAGATACCAGTTATCTGGTATTATGGAATTTTCTTTCAATTCTTTTTCTATTTTTTCTAATTCCAGTAATTTCGAAATATATTCTGGATAATTTTCGGCATTACTCCAAAAATTGTGATTCTGCTTTTCAATTTCTCTATACCAGTAATTCTGATCTTTATTTATTGCTTCTTCATTATAACCATTAACCCTATTACTGGAGGCAGAAATAACTGGATCAGAAAGTGTATATTGATAATTATTAATACTAATATCATCTTTAGAAATTCTCATCATTGAGGGTTTGCAATCAGGATGTAGCTCTTTAAATCTATCGGTCATCATATTTTCAACTACATCAAGTGCTGCTTTTTTATGAGAAGTAACTATAATTGATTTATTCTTTTGAGTAGCCCAATAACTAATGGCCATAATAGTATAAGATTTCCCGGTTCCGGGAGGGCCATCTACTACAATTATTTTGTTTCTCTCATTTTCTAAAGCAGTTAGAATTCTTTTTTGGGATTTATTTAATGAAATAGGAATAGTGGATATTAGATTATTTACGGATTTTTTGGGATAACGAGTATTATATTCGACATCCACTTCATCGGTAGTATTTTTCACATTTCCCGAAATATAATCTTTTATTAATTTAATAAATTTATCTCCTTTTCCTGCTTCAATATGGGTAATTAGTTCCGAATAATCTAATAATTTCCTGTTTTCTTTTTGTACCAATTGTAAGCCAATGCGATAATGGATCGTGGGTTTATTTTCCAAAGTCAATGGACTAAACCCTGGTTCTAATAAAAACTCATCAAATATACTGTAAGTATTTTGCAGGTGCTTTTCTACGCTTCCCAAATAATAACGGGCATTTGTAAATCTGGCTGCACGGGGTGTCGTTAAGATATTTTCAAATTCGAATGAGTTAATGGCCGGGGTATTGATAATGACGATATCGCGATTGGTTTTCAGTATTAATTTATCGGCTAATTCATCAATTTCAACCTCTATAAGAAAAAGAGGATATTTATCCGTCGCTTTTTGATTTTTTTTATCGCCTTCGGCTGCCTCATCCTTGGGGCTTAAAAACATTTCATGAAAAAAAATATAAATATTTCCAGAGGAAGTAAAGGGCGTAAATTTTCTGATAACGGAATATAAATCAAAGATGGTAAGCTCAAAAGAAGTTTGGAGAATTTTTTCTTTGATTTGTGAAA
>JAHJRV010000131.1 GCA_018830725.1 Actinomycetota bacterium
TCAATCATTTAATCTCATTCCTACATTAACAGCTATTGAGAATGTTGAATACCCAATGATATTTAGTGGTATTTCAAGGGCAGAAAGATTGAAAAGGTCTGAAGAAATTCTTGAAAAATTAGGTTTGGGAGATAGATTAAAACACAATCCAACAGAGCTATCAGGCGGAGAGCAACAGAGAGTGTCTATAGCAAGAGCAATTATAAATGAACCTGAAATAATTCTTGCAGATGAGCCAACTGGAAACTTAGATTCAAAAACAGGGAAAGGGATAATGGATGTATTAAAAACTATCAATGAGGAGATGGGAAGAACCTTAATAGTAGTAACACATGATATTTATATATCATATTATTCTGACAGAAGAGTTTATCTAAGTGATGGAAAAATAGAAAAAATAGAGGAAGTAAAAGTATGAAATTTCCAGACTTAATTAGAATAGTTATAAAAAATTTAAAGAGAATGAAGCTTAGAACTGCTCTAACGGTTATAGGTGTAATTGTAGGAACTGCAGCTATAGTTACTTTGGTTGGTATTGGAATTGGTTTTCAAAAAAGCATTACCAGTCAATTTGAAGAAATGGGAATGGTAAAAACAATAGTTGTATTTCCAGAAAGTATGGGTAGAGCGTTTGCAATGAGTCCAACTACAGAGGGTAAACATGAAGAAGAAATGGTTTTGGATGACAAAGCTATCAAGAAGATTGAAAAAATCGAAGGTGTTGAAGGTGTAAGTCCTGTATTATTATTAACAAACGCGAAATTACAGATTGGTAATTATATTTCACAAGCAAGCCTTATGAGCGTAAATGACGACATGATGAAACAAGATTGGTACAATATGGAGTCAGGGGAGATACTAAAAGAAAAAGATCTAAGAGCGATAAATGTAGGAAACAAGGTAGATAAAACTTTTTATAATGTTAATACTGGAAAAAGTGTTTCTGAGATAGAACTCTTAGGGGAAAAAGGAAAACTAATAGCTGAAAAATATAGTGAGGGTGGTGTAACTTCAGTTACTAAATTTCCAGTAAAGATAGTTGGAATTCTAAAGGAATTAGGTCCTGATGATGATTTGCGTATATATATACCATTTGAACTTGCAAAGAGACTGGAAAAGATGACAGGCGGGGCATTATTTGCTGCAAAAGAAGGGGAGTATACACAATTAATGGTATTTGCAGAATCTGTGGAAAAAGTTGACAGGATTACTGAAAAGCTAAATGAGATGGGATTTACTGCCATGTCTGCAAAACAAATGTTAGGAGTTATATCTACAATATTTTTAATATTAAGAGCTGTATTAGGTGTCTTAGGAGCGATTGCACTTTTTGTGGCTGCAATTGGAATAGTTAATACACTTGTTATGTCCATTTATGAAAGATTTAGAGAAATAGGGATAATGAAAGCCATTGGAGCTTCCAATAAAGATATTAGTAAAATTTTCCTTTATGAAGCAGGTTCTATTGGTTTTATGGGTGGAGTTTTAGGTGTAATTACTGGATTTATTTTAGGTAAAGTACTCAATGCAGTGGCATCATATTTCATAAATATTGCTTCATCAGAGGGATATTCACCTTTTGCTGGAATGAATCTATTTGAAGTTCCATTATGGCTATTTTTTGGAACTATCTTGTTTGCCATTGTAATTGGAATTATTGCTGGAGTATATCCTGCAAGAAGAGCAGCAAGACTTGATCCTATTGATGCACTGAGACATGAGTAATTAATATAATAAGGATATTTAATATTTATAAATTTGCTAAAATAATTTATCGGTTAGATTTAATATAAATAGGGTAAAAAAATGTCTGAATTTAATAAACCGGGAAGATTATTATCAATTTCTATCATTAAAGATGAAGCCATTTATTAAAGATATAACTACCTCCATTATCTCAATAATTCTTATTGCAGCTATATTTAGCGGATGCACATATTTTAAGAAGCTACCTATTAAAAAGGTAGAGGATGAAACAGAAATGGCAAAAAAGAGAGAGTATATGGTTACCCAGCATCTTAAAGGGAGAGATATTGTTGATGAAAGAGTTTTAGAAGTGATGGGAAAGGTTCTCAGGCACAAATTTGTATTAGAGGGATATCTTGAAAAAGCATATGAAGACCACCCACTTCCAATAAGCTATGGACAAACCATATCACAACCATACATTGTAGCATTAATGACTCAACTTTTGGAACTAAAAGGTGGTGAGAAGGTGCTTGAGATAGGAACTGGCTCTGGATATCAAGCAGCAATATTAGCAGATCTTGTTGATGAAGTATATACAGTTGAGATAATTGAGGAGCTCTGCAGTAGTGCAAGAAATAGATTGTATGAGTTAGGTTATAATAATGTTCAGGTGCTTTGTGCAGATGGATATTTTGGATGGGAAGAGAATTCTCCATTTGATGGCATAATTGTTACATGTGCACCAGATCACGTACCCCACCCACTGATTGAACAACTAAAAGAGGGTGGAGTAATGATAATACCAGTTGGACCTCCAGGGGCATATCAAGTTCTATGGCAGATTAAGAAAGTAAATGGTAAATTAGAATTTAATAATATAATTGGAGTTGCTTTTGTCCCCCTAACAGGTGAGCAATAAAAATAAAAATATATTTTTATTCAGGTTTTTATATGGCAAAGATTAGGGAAAAAAGATCTAAGAAAATATTGATAATGGGAGTTGGAAATCTTCTTTTAGGAGATGAAGGTTTTGGTATACATTTCGTTAAGGAGCTTGAAAAGTTAGAACTTCCCCAGAGTGTTGATATATTGGACGGTGGAGTTCTGGGTCCAAACTTATTAGGATATATCGAAGATTTGGAAAAACTAATTGTAGTAGATGTTGTAAATGCTAATGCAAAACCAGGTACAATATTTAAAATTAAGCCCGAGCAGATTAAAGAGGCTTCACAGAAATATATTTCATCATTTCACCAGATAGGGATATTAGAAGTAGTAGAAATGGCAAAAATCTTAGGAAAGAAATTAAATACCATCATTTTCGCTATACAGCCAAAAACCATAGAAATGGGAATGCAATTATCAAAGGAATTAAAAGAAAAAATTCCGGAAATGATAAAGCTAATATTAGATGAGATTAAAAATTAGAATAGCAACTATAAAATATGGTAATATCTTAATTATAGATTGATATTGAACTTCTATTAAATCATCACAAACGCAATTTCTACTATGCAATGACACCGCTAAATCTCTGCACAAAAATACCTCTTTTTTCAAGCTCATTTAAATAGATATTTATTCCAATTGAATCACTGGGCATATGACCTGTTACAATTAGATTTCCCTTAATTTTTTCTTTTTTAAGCTTTTTATAATCTCCCTCACCAAGATGCATATAAAGTAGTGTGTTAATTCCTGCCTTAAAGTATGCCTTAGCAATTGCTGCACCACCACTTGTTCCCGCAGATATTGCAACAAAGAATTTACCAACAGGACTTTCTTCATCTCCTATTCTGAGTGCTGGCTTTGTTAGACCTTTTGAAATTTCATCTATTTCATTGAGAGATTTTATTAAATCAGAGACTTTAGCATTCTCATTTAATGAGAGAAATGAGTCAATGTAATCGTCAAAATATTTTTTTGTAATAGCATCAACTGGTGTGTGGATGTTTAAGAAGGGTATCTCTAATAATTTTGCCACACTTGTAACCCTCTCATAGTTTATAACATTTCTTTGTCTTGAAACCTTTCCCCTTCTAACCTCCAAAGCCTTTTCTGCATCTTTTTCTGAAATACCAACACTTTTCATCTGCTCAATATGGCGAAGCATAACTTTTGGCATACCATAAATTTGAGCTTCGTTGCCTGGTGGGTGATGAGCAATAACAGCATCAAAATTAAGTTGTTTTGCAAGCATTAATCCAGCAGCATCAACATCTACTCCAAATAGAACCCTTTTTATATCATCTCCTCTTACAAATATTTGAGAATCAGCAGGTATTTCTTCAAAACCAGACATGTCTAATGCAATTTGCATTAGTTCCTCAGTATCCATATTACCTCCTGTTTAACTAATGATTTTATGTATTATTTATTTAATAATATTTATATTTTGACAAAATTTTTAAATTTCTAATATTTGTATATTATCATTTTTTAATGGTGAATAAAATTAATTTATCGTTTAACTTTTAATAATATTAAAGTTATAAATGCTAGTAAGTAAGCAAAAAAAGCCATAATTAAAACAGTATTAAATCCCCAGGAAATTGCAAAGATTGTTGCAAGAATCGAGCTTACCACAGAAGAAAATCCATTTACAGACCAAGCCCACGGTATCAAATCAGAGGAAACCTTACTTGTTAATCTTATACCCATTGGAAAAGGAGCCCCCATTAAAAAACCCATAGGTGCTAATATTAAAATGCATGAAATAATACGAATGTAAAAAGGATATGCCATCAAATTTTTTAGCAACACAGGTGAAAGCATTAGTAGAATTAAAATTAAAATAAGTAAAGCACAAATTTTTATTGAAAAATATTGTGTATTTTTGCCTAAAATTAAACTGCCAAGACCCGAGAAAAATAGAATTGAGAACAAAACTGTAGAAACAGAATAAATTGGATGACCCAGATATAAAATAAATTTCTGCATAAGTGGAATCTCAATAAATAAAAAACCGATACCTATTGCAGAGAAGTAGATAAATATCTGCCATTTAGATACCTTTAAGTTAAACCTTTTACCTCTAATTATCAGGGGAATAATAATAAGCATTATAGATAGTAGTACAGAAATTAATAGAAGTGCGAATAGAATTAAATAACCACCTCCACCAAAGGGTTGCCAAGTCTTTCCATAAGAAGCCAATATTTTAGGTATATGGCTTGGTTTAAAAAAATGAAAGAAAAAAGGTTTATTATCTGTTGTTGGACTAACGTCAAATTCATATTCATTAATGAAATCTTCCTTGTCTATGCCGACAATCTTTGAAAAGTATTCATAATAATATGGTTTATTAATCTTTATGTTCTTATTTGTTTCATCAGGCATTATGTTACTGTAATATATTAAATCAAAACCCCTCTCATCACAGAAATCTTTAACACCTTGTTTCTCTTCATTTGAAAATTTTCCATTTTTAACCATAATAAAAGATGTGGAAAAACTTCTAATAGCACAAACATAATCTTGAGGATCTTTGATATTAAGTTCATCAAGACTGCTTAAAATTGTAGAGAATATTTTTAGACTTTCGCTAGGGGGAAGTTGAAGCCATCTTGAAATACATAAAATTCCATTTATTTCTAAGTGGTTATAATATTGTTTTATTGCTTCAACAGTATATTCATAATTTTCACCGAGACTATATGTACCAGCTGTGACAACTTTGTAGCTATCATCCAAGCATAAAAAAATCAAATCATATTTTTTCTTTGAGGATGCGATAAAATTGCGATCATTCTTGTTTATAACCTTAACTTTAGGAGAATTTAAGATATTCCCACTAAAATCCCTATAATCCTCTTTAAGAAGATTAATTAATATAGGATTTTTCTCAACAACGGTTATTTTTTTACAATTATTTTGAAGGGCACTCAAAATATCTAAACCACCACCAGGATTCATTAAAACAACATTTGAATTAGGTTTAAGAATGTAAGCAATATATGAGGGGAGATAATAGAGGAAATCTGTTGTATTTTTTGTATTATCACAAAAAGTTATTGGAGAGAGATCATCTCCGTCTGTAGTAATTCCTATTTGTTTTGGTGGGGGATCTGGAAATTTTAAACTTAAGCCTGGTGCACTATGTATCTTATCACTTTCTATAACATCAACCTTTGAGAAAGCATTCCACTTGGTGAGAAGTATTTTAGAATCAGGAAAATTTAGAAGTTGACTCAAAGTTTTTTGTGGAGCCATTCTAATCTGGAAAAAGGGAGGGGTAAAGATAATAAGTATAATAATTAAAATAAATGAAAAAATATTCACTAATATAAATCTATTTTTAAATTTAGTAAAAATACTACTTAATTTAGTAAATAAATTTTTATAATTAGAAAAATCAGTTTGGTATTTTGGCAAAAATAAAAAAGATGCAATAATTCCAAAACAAGCTATAAGTAATACAAGCTTCTCTCCTCCAAAAATTGGGATTGTTAGAACTACAAAGAAACTGCCAATTGATGAGCCAACAAGATTATAAAAGTAAATTATATGCACCTTTTCTGATTTTTGAGATAGTAAGATTCCTAAACATACTCCCGAGAAGAAAAATGGAGCAGTTAATCCTAAGTACCAAATAAAAAGATATAGAAACTGTATTTTATCAAAAGCTATCCTGTAGGGGTCAAAAGGGATAAGATTAAATATTAAATAACTCAAAATTGTGGTTAAAGTAAATAGAAATGAAAAACGTGAAAGATAGTACTTATTCTTTAATAGTCCTCTTTTTTCATTTTCCTGGTCTTCATTATTAGTATTATTTTTTAGGAATATAGAAAGATAAGTACCACTTGCTCCAAAACCAAGTAATGCAATACTTACTATCATAAAAGCGAAATGATACCATAGTGATATCGAAAACAACCTTATGAAAAGAGCTTGAAGAGCTAAAGTTGACATTGATAAAACAAAGATCCCAAGATCATTTGAGTTAATATCTTTTATTCTTCTACATTTTGACAAATAGGAACTTATCATTAGTTTTTTAAAAGGTTTTTATTCTATGTTAAATTAATTATATACTGGAGTTAAAAATCGTCATCGTCCTTTTTGCGAAAATATATAATATCTTTTCTTTCCTCGTAACCCAAACCTTTAGCCATTTCTTTAGATCTTTTGTTACTATCATGA
>JAHJRV010000132.1 GCA_018830725.1 Actinomycetota bacterium
TATTTTCACTATTAAGAATTTCGACGAACTAATTCAATAATCCTTTTTTTTGCTAAAATAATTCAATAAAAACAATAAATCCCTTCAGCAAAATGCCTGAAAGGCTTTATTTATAAGGATTTGGTGGAGGCTAGTAGACGACTTTCGCAACTTTTGTATGAGTGATGAAACTGAAAAAGTGTATCAAAAGTTAGAAGAAGTAATCGGGGTCTGTTAAGAATTTAAATAGGCAGAACCTCAATAAAAAAGTTCTGCCTATGTTATTGTCTAGCTCCCCGAGCAAGTTAATAGTCAGAACTTTCAAGAAAATTTTTGGATTTAATATTTAGATTAGATTTATATTTATATGCTTCCCTATAAAAATTATTGTCAACTATTTTATTATAATATTTTTCATCTAAATATACAGGAAAACCATTTTTACTTTTTCTTACGAGATATAGTCTTTTTCGGAGATTCAATTCATTTTTAATATATAATCGAGCAAATTCTTGAATTATCCTCCTCCCTCGCATAATGCGAATAGCATCATCTAAAGAATCTATTTTTATTTTCTTTATTCCATTCCTTAATGTATATAAATGTGCAATTGCTGTTCTGCAATCATGATAAAGGTATTCTCCTATCTTTTTACTTCCCATAGAGATTTTTCCAATATCATATTTTATACTGTTTCTTAATTCACCTTGATTATTTCGCCATATTTTATTTATCCAATTCGTTGGACCACCCTTATATCCGATTTCTAGAACTTGCCAAAAAAATAAAAAAGATAAAAAATCATTGTTGGTACTTCGTGCCTCTCTATACAGGATAAAAGCATCCCTTTGCTTTTCATTCTCAATTTTTGGAATTCTCTGGAAATCACATCCACAAGTATATCCATAAAAAGGGGATTTTGGAAATTCAAAGAAAACACGCCTTGCTTTTGAAATTTTAATATCTTCAGAAATTCCTGCTCCATAGTTACGCGAAGGCCATACTTTCATTACCGAATTATTTTCCCAAGCTAAGGCACTTAGGTATTCGGATGCAATACTATATACTCTATTTTCTTCTACTGAATTGTTTTGTCCTTTTATTATCGTTATAAGAACATTACTCCATTTTTTTCTCTTATCTTGAATAAATTTAAATTTTATTCCTTTATATTCAAAATAGAATATATTTTTCCAAAAAATATCATTATTATCGAATCCGATATGCATTAAATAAGCCATTCAATAGAATACTCCTTAAAATTTTCAATTTTTCTAATTTATTTATTTCTATACAAGTATTAAAAATCTTTCTTTATTAAATAAAAAGCCTTCAGTAAAATGCCAAAGGGCTTGTTATTATCTGGCTCTCTCTATTTGATATATTCAGAAAATACAAAAAATATTTAGACATGTAAATAAATATAAAGATACAACAACATTACAAAAATACCGTCCGCAATTTCTACTTTATTTAAAGCATGTTGATTTTGCAAATACTTAAAAATATATTTTCCATTACTTTCTCTAAAACATAAAAGTCCACTAACTTCCGGATAATTCTTAAAAAGATTAATACCCTTCTCAAAAATACATTCTTTTACTTCATCTATATCCACCGTAATCATAAAATCAATGTACAATGAAATGATATAAGGTATTTTTAATTCACTCGCTAACTTTCTATATTTTTGTATTTTAAGCAAAATAGATTGATGTAACCTATCTAAATTATCTTTATTTTGATCTCTCCAAAAGAAAAACATCCGGGATTTTTCTCTATGCGCTTTGATTTGTTTTTCTGTTGCCTTGTCTATGTGAAAATTTACTAATTCAATCATACAATCACTCTTAGAGTTATTAATCACAACAGACCAATCAGGTGTTTGACCATTTATATTGAATTCATATCTTATTTTAAGATTACTATAACTAAGATATGCTCCTAAAATTAATTCTCTTAATGTATGCATTATTTCATCTGAATCATGAGGATTTTTTCCAAATTTTTTTAGGAATTTTTTTTGATCCTCTTTACATATATATTTAAAACAGCGA
>JAHJRV010000133.1 GCA_018830725.1 Actinomycetota bacterium
TCAGACAATAGGTTCATGCAGATATATATACAATAAAGGATTAGCATTAAAGAAAGAACTTTGGGAGAATAAGAAAGAAAAACTATCACGATTTGATTTAGATAAACTCCTAAGAAAATGGAAAAAGGAATATGATTGGTTGTCACTACCACCTTCTCAATCTCTCCAGCAGGTTAATAAAGACTTAGACCTGGCATTTAAAAACTTCTTTAGTGGTTCAGGTTATCCTAAATTTAAAAAGAAAGGAATAAACGATAGTTTTAGAATCCCACAGAATATAACTTTAATGAGTCAACTATCTAAAAAGGTAGGTCAGGTAAAACTTCCTAAATTTAAAGTAGTGCATTTCACAAAGACAAGAGAAATTAAAGGTAAGATAAAGAATGTGACTATATCTAAGAAATGCAACAACTACTATATTTCCTTTAACTGCAAGCTTGATATAGCCGAGCCAAAAGAAAAAAAACAATCAGAGATAGGTATAGACAGAGGGATAAAAATATTTGCCCAATGTTCAGATAAAACAGCCATTTATTCAGTATCACCGTTAAAGAAGAATCTTGTTAAATTAGCCAGACTTCAGAGAAGATTAGCAAAGAAAAAGAAATTTTCTTCTAACTGGATAAAAACTAAAGCAAAAATAAATAAACTCTACTATCATATATCAAATGTACGTAAAGATTTTCTACACAAAACTTCCACACAATTAGCCAAAAGCCACAGCTTAATTGTCATGGAAGACTTGAAGGTAAGGAATATGACTAAATCTATAAGAGGTACTATAGAGAATCCAGGAAAAAATGTTAAAGCTAAATCTGGATTAAATAGGGCTATTCTTGACCAGGGATGGTCTATGTTTAAAGATTTTCTTTCATACAAGATGTATTGGTATGGAGGAGATTTAATCCTTATCAATCCAAAAAATACCAGTATCAAATGTAGCATATGTTCTCATATTGCTAAAGAAAACAGAGAATCACTAATAAAATTTCAATGTGTAAAATGTAAACACACAGAAAATGCAGATTTAAATGCAAGTAAAAACATATTAGCCGAAGGACATTCGGTGATAGCCTGTGGAGTAGAAGCATTGGTTTCTACAGTGAAGCAGGAACTCCAAACACGAAAACCGGTAACGGTATAAGTTGGAGAATCCCCTTGCTTTAGCTATGGGGAGTTGTCAAAAGAGCTTATACTCAATTTCATAAAGAAAAATAGGGATGTCAAGGCAAAGTAAAAATGTCCGTCTCCAGCAAAATAAAAATGTCCGGTTTTCATTTTTATGCATCATTGCCGTAAAAAATGATAAACTAATAATGGTCGCAAATAATATATTTGCGACTTTTTATTGAATTGATATCTTTTCTGTGATATTATTTTTTTACATATAATACAAGCAAAGGATAAAAATTATGAAGACGAAAAGATTGAGTATAGAGGAAAAGGTTAGAATTATTAAAAACAACTTAAAAAATAAAGATGTTTTTACTATCTCAGATGTGGAGCCTCTACTTAACAAGAAAAGGTCTACTCTCTATTGGACACTTTGGAATCTTGTGGAAAAAGGATATCTTTCGAGAGTAGGGAAAGGCCTTTATTCTCTCTATGAAAAGAAAGAATTGGTATCTCCTATTATTTCTAAAACTGGAAAAAAAGTTATTAAAATTTTAGAAGGGAGTGGTTATCAGTTTTTTATATCCGGACTTGATATCCTTTCTGTGTTCATGGAGCATATACCAGAACGTTTTCCGGTCATTCTTTTTGTTGAAAGAAATAACATTAATGAGATAGTAGATTTACTTATTGAAAATGGTATAGATGCTCTTCCAAATGTGAAAGGAGATATTATCTCTATCTTAAGACAACTTTACTTAGCAAAAGAAATTGTTTTAGTTTATACAACCAGTGAATTTAAATACTCGAACAAAGGAAGAGCTTCAATTGAAAAAGCTTTTGTAGACATATATTATGAGGTTACAAGAAAGGGATATCCATTGTCTCTACAGGAGTTAGCAAGAATATATCTAAATATGCATCGGCGTATCAGATTAGACACTAATCGTATGACAAAAATTGCTTCAAGAAGAAGCATACATTACGATATACGTTATATAATTGAAAATAGGCAAATTTCAGAAAAGGCAGTAGAGTTTGTAAAAATAATTAATTCCATTGAGAATAAATGAATTTTAATAATAAAGCACTTATTCATGATCAGAACTGTTTCGAGAGGAAAACACTCGAAGAACGTTCCAAAAAATTTGGTTTATTAAAAGGAAAATCACCACAAAGAATGTTTTGGTCTGTTGTTTCACATCAAAATATTGATGAAATTGATGAATGGATAGATAATTTTATAGACCAAATTGATTAAAGACTTCAGTAATAAAGAAGTGTCATAGTGAACTTCACAAAAGGTCTTAAATTTTTTCTTGGATTATCCTGGGAAAGAATTTGTTGAGAGAGAAATTAGGGAAGTAGTAAGTATTAGTAAGTCAGGGACCAATTATGCATTAAGGGAACTTGTGAAATCGAATTTTATCAATATGTATAAAAAAGGTAAAATGCATTTATATTCTCTGAATTATGAAAATCCTGTTGTTAAGCAATTGAAAGTATTAAAAATGATAATTTATATACAACCTGTTCTTAAAAAACTAGAAAGTTTATCTTCTAAAGTAATACTTTTTGGAAGTTCATCTAGAGGTGAAGATATTAAAGATAGTGATATAGATTTATTTGTAATTAGCAACAATAAAAAAGAAGAAATAGAGTTTCAGATTAATAAATTAAAATTAAAAAGAAAAGTACAAATTATAGTTCGAACTGAATTAGGGGAAACAGAGCTTAAAGAAAAAGACCCAATTTTTTATGAGCAAGTTCGACAAGGAATTATTTTATGGCAAAGAGAATAGAAAATCGTAAATTTTTAAATTGCTTAAAGAAAAATAAAAGAAGAGTAAATTTTTATCTTTGCTAATTTATTCAACAAAATTAAAAATTTTTCCTTTATATAAATTAGACATTAGTATTTTGCTCCCAAATTTTTTTGCATAAAACTTATCTACAGATATATTATTGGTTTTTAATATATTACTATGAACAAATATAAATATGGGTTCTATAAGTTTTTAAACTCGTAGAATCATTTGTTGGAGCTGAGTTTATAAGTGATAATTTTTTGTTATATAAATTGAATTAATTAATAATAGGTTAGAAAGAAAGATGAATAAAATTAAAAAGCATCTAAAGTTAGGATAGTTGAGGAAATATAAGTATGAAAATTAAAGAATTGATAAAAAAATGTGAATCCCAGGAAATTGAATTTAAGAAATCCTTAGCAGAAAGGAAGGAAATTCTTAAAACAATTTCAGCATTTGCGAACTCTAAAGGGGGAAAGATTTTTGTTGGAATAGAAGAAAATAAAAATGGTTCAGTAAAGGAGATTATTGGAATGGAAATCAGGGGGAGGGAGATTGAAAACCTAAGCAATGAAATTAAACAGAACACAGATCCAGTGATATTTCCCTCCATTGATCTAGAGGAATTAAAAGGAAAAACTCTTCTGATTATTGAAGTAAAGGAGAGTCCAGTAAAACCAGTGTTTGCTAAGATAGATAGAATTCCTGTAGCATTTAGAAGAGTTGGAAGAGTAAACCAGAAAATAACAGCTAATGAATTAAGAAGAATGATTTCAGAAGGAAAGGAATTTTTATGGGATTCTCAGGTTTGTGAGGATGCAATATTAGATGATATAGATGAAGAAAAAGTGAGATGGTTTTTGAGAAAAGCAAAAGCAGAAAGAAATTTAGATATTGACTCCGAAACTCCTGTAAAAGAAGCTCTTGAGAGATTAAAACTATATAAAGATGAAGGGTTGACCAATGCTGCTGTTCTGCTCTTTGGCAAAGAACCAACAAATTTTTTCTTACATGCAAAAATAAGATGTGCCAGATTCAAGGGAACAGATACCCATGATTATATTGATATGAAAGTATTTGAAAATACAATCCCTCAATTAAGAGAAGAATCCCTGAAATTTATTATGCAGCATATAAAGCACGGAATTTTCTTTGATGAAAACAGGAGATATGATAGATGGGAATACCCTATTAGAGCGTTAGAGGAGGTATTGAGTAATGCATTGGCACATAGAGAATATAATACTTCTGCACAAACCCAATTATCTATTTTTGATGATAGGATAGAAGTGTGGAATCCCGGGGAATTGCCTGATCCATTAACTCCTGAAGATCTAAAAAGAAAACATAGATCAATACCAAGAAACCCATTGATTGCTAATGGGCTATTTTTGATTAAATATATTGAACAATGGGGTAAAGGAACAAACAGAGTTATTGAAAGACTGATAGAACAACAATTAGATGAACCATTATTTCAAAATTTATCCGGAGGATTTGAAGTTATTATTTATGGTCCTGGCAAGAAATTTGAAGAAGAAATTGAGAGGGAAAAATTTCATATACTGGACATAAATGATAGACAAAAAAAGGCAATAGTGTATGTTAAAGAAAAAGGCAGCATAACCAAGAGAGAGTATATGAAAATGAATAAAGTGTCTGATAAAACCGCCTATTTAGAGTTAAAAGACCTTTTACTAAAAGACATATTCAATAGGGTGGGGATTGGAAGGTCAACAAGATATGTTGTGAAATAGGTGAAGTATTGAAAAGGTATTGAAAAGGTATTGAAAAATTATAACAGAAGTGAATGACAAAGGGTTCATATTACATCTTACATAATTCTGAAATAATTCCGAAATAAAATATGATAATTAAAAAATATAATTAAACGAGAAGGAATTGGTAGAGGGATTTATTATGTTTTGAAATAATGCGACGCAAATGCGACGGAATAAAGAATGAAAAAATAACTTTAGAAATTAGTGATAGTCTTTATGAAAAATTGATAGAAATAAGGGAATTAGAATCAGAAGTTGGTGGATTAAAAATAGAACCATTAGAAAAATAAATAATTGAAACTTTATAAATTGCTTTATATGAAATAGAGGAAGAAAAGAGAATTTTTTGATGTGCAATTATATTTCTTAAATCATTGAGCAAATCAGCAATTTCAGAAAATCTAAAACCATTCTTAACAACATCAACAAAATTTTCTAAATAAAATTTGAAACCA
>JAHJRV010000134.1 GCA_018830725.1 Actinomycetota bacterium
TCTCTTATTCGTGGGGCAAAAATTGGATGTGATACTATTCAGATTTTCGTTAAAAGTAACCTCCAGTGGAAGGCAAGAGATATTAAAAACTTTGAAATACAGGAATTTTTTATAAATAAACGTGAAACCAAAATTGAGCTGGTAATAGCTCACAGCTCTTATTTAATTAACCTGGCCTCTTCTAATAAAAGAATTAGAAATCTATCTATAAAATCATTTAAAAAAGAGTTAAAAACAGCTCAAGAATTAAAAATACCATATTTTGTCTTTCATCCTGGTTATCACAAAGAAGTAGGTCTAAAAGTAGGGATACGTTTAATTGCTAAAGCACTAAATCAGATTATTTTAAGAGATAATTCTAAGATTACTATCTTACTTGAAACTACTTCTGGTCAAGGAAGTTCAATTGGCTATAGATTTGAACAATTAGCAGAAATAATAAATTTAGTTAATAAAAAGAAGAGAATTGGTGTTTGTTTTGATACATGTCATGTTTTTAGTGCAGGTTATGAAGTTAGAAATAGAAAAGATTATGAAAAAACTTTTGAGGAATTTGAAAAAAATATAGGAATAAAAAGATTGAAAGCTTTTCATCTTAATGATTCAAAAGGAGATTTGGGATCAAGAATTGATAGACATCAACATATAGGAGAGGGATATCTGGGACTTGAACCCTTTAGATTTATTATAAATAATAAAAGATTTCAAAATATTCCTATGATAATAGAAACTCCAAAAGATGGTGGCTATAAAAAGGATGTAGAAAATCTAACTATATTAAGGTCTTTAATAAAAACTATTTAAAAAGTTAAAAAGGGGTCATTTCCAAAAAGTTATTACAAACAATAAAAATCAATTTGACATACCCAAAACTCAATAGTAAACTATCCTATTGCATCTAAAAATATATGATGTTAAACTTATTTTGTGAGCCGTTAGCTCAGCTAGGTAGAGCGTCAGACTTTTAATCTGAGGGTCGCAGGTTCGATCCCTGCACGGCTCACCATTGTGCCCCCATCGTCTAGTGGACTAGGACATAGCCCTTTCAAGGCTAAAACGGGGATTCGATTTCCCCTGGGGGCGCCAAAATAATTTTGAAGTATTTAAGATTTGTATTTTTTGTATATTAAAATATATTATTATATTTATAAAAATTCTGTATACAAAAAGTAGATTTAACTTGCTGTATACAAAAAGATAGATAGATTTTTAAAATTCAAAGTGGGCGAATAGCTCAGATGGCAAGAGCGCCTGCCCTACAAGCAGGAGGTCGCAGGTTCAAGTCCCGCTTCGCCCACCATTAGCTATATAATAATTCCTGTAAATAAATTGGGAATTAAGGAAAAGATATATTTTATATATAGTTATAATACTTATATATTAAATAAATTAATATGGTAGGGGCTGTCGTTCAGCGGCCTAGGACACTGGCCTGTCACGCCAGAGATCGCGGGTTCGAATCCCGTCAGCCCCGCCAAAAAATATTTATTTATATAGAAGATTTTCAAATAGAGTAATATTAGATATTAAAATATATCTAATTAAACTACTATTAAATTTGTTTAATATATGGTTTCAAAGTCTTTAAATATAAAAAAGTGGCGAGATAGCTCAGTTGGTAGAGCGATGGACTGAAAATCCATGCGTCCCCAGTTCAATTCTGGGTCTCGCCACCATTCTTTTAATCTCTTAATTTGTATTTTATTAAATCTAAGTTCTTTTAAAAGTTTTTAACAAATTTTCTAATGTATTTTAAATAAGGAAAATGTAAAAAATTTCTAATTTTTTAATTATTTTTTGAAATTATTTATTTCCATAGAAAAGAATTTTCCTACTTCTATGAATCCGTGTTTTTTATAGAATTGGTGGGAACCTACTCTCTCAAGAGATGATGATACCTCTATCTCAATGCAACCACGATATTTTGCTTCCTCAATTGCATTTTTTAATAAAATTGAACCAATTCTTTTGTTTCTATAATTTTCATCAATTACTAATTCATTTACTATAGCAACTAATCCTAAATCATGAATTGTAAGCTTAAAACTTAGTGAAATAAATCCTACAACTCTTTTCTTATCTCCTTCCCCACTCAATATTGCTACTCTACTTAAATAATTTTCTTTGTCAACTATTTTCTTAAAAATTTTTTCAGCAATTTTTATATCATCATTAGTAAATTGAGGTTCCAGTTGTTTTATAAGCCTTAAGATATCCTCACAATTATTAATAGTTGATTCCCTTATTTTAATTTTATTAATTATTTTCTTCATAAGATTTACACCTCTAATAAAAATTATTTTTATACGAACATTAGTTTGAATAAAATCCTTTATTTTGATATAATTTTTTAAAATATAATAAATTTTTTGATATATCTTATAAAAATATATTTAAAATTGAATATATTTAATGATACATCATATAATTAATTTGCTAATAGATCTGTAATGTCAATTAAACAAGCTTTCTAACTTCCTCCTTGGAAAGAAAGCTTTAATTAATATTTTTAATATTAAGGCTATGATTTTTTGGAGGTTTAATTTTGAAAGAAAATATAGATACTAAAGCTGTGATTGAAGAGATTTTAGAAGATTTTGAGAATAGATTTAAATTAGCACATATAGAAAGAATTCCTAAAAGAGAAGCTGAGCTCTCTCCTTTTCCTGAAAACATTAACTCTAAATTAGTCAATGTTCTAAAGGAAAGTGGAATCAAGTCCCTTTACAGTCATCAAGCTCAAGCAATTAAAGAGATATCAAATGGAAAAAATACGATTGTTGTTAC
Source organism: Actinomycetota bacterium (assembly GCA_018830725.1). Classification (NCBI taxonomy): domain Bacteria; kingdom Bacillati; phylum Actinomycetota; species Actinomycetota bacterium. The sequence goes on from JAHJRV010000134.1 coordinate 2,788, forward strand.
GCCAACAGCAAGTGGAAAAACATTATGCTATAACATACCAGTATTAAATTCAATAATTAAAGATCCTGATGCAAGAGCATTATATTTATTTCCAACAAAGGCTTTGTCTCAAGATCAGGTAAAGGCTCTGGAAAGGTTAATAGTTCCTCTTGGTATTGACATAAAGACATACACATATGATGGCGATACTCCAACATCTGTTAGGAAAAGGCTCAGAACTTATGGAAACATTATAATTACTAATCCGGATATGTTACACACAGGAATTCTACCTCATCATACAAGATGGTTAGGATTTTTTACTAAATTAAAATACATAGTTATTGATGAAATACACACTTATAGGGGACTTTTCGGTTCTCATATGGCAAATGTACTAAAAAGACTCGATAGAATATGTAAATTTTATAACTCTAATCCAATATATATTTGTAGTTCCGCTACTATTGCAAATCCTAAAGAATTAGCTGAAAAGCTTACAGATAAAGAGTTTATATTAATTGATGATAATGGTGCACCATCAGGTGAGAAATGGTTCATATTCTGGAATCCTCCCAGAGTTGCAAAAACTATAGAAAGAAGAAGATCACCATTAATTGAAGCTAAAGAGATCGGAAAGAAATTAATTGAAGAAGGTGTTCAAACTATTTTCTTTACAAGAAGCAGAGTTTCAGCAGAAGTTTTAGGTACATATCTCAAACAAAGTGTTGACCCAAAATTAGCAGAGAGTATTAAATCTTACAGAGCTGGATATCTCCCGATTGAGAGAAGAGAAATTGAAAAAAAACTGTTTAGCGGAGAAGTTATGGGAGTTGTATCTACAACTGCACTTGAGTTGGGTATAGATATTGGTGAACTTGATTCATCAATTTTGGTTGGCTATCCAGGCTCAATCTCATCAACCTGGCAACAAGCTGGAAGAGCAGGGAGAGGTGAGGATTTTGCCTTATCAATACTGATTGCA
>JAHJRV010000135.1 GCA_018830725.1 Actinomycetota bacterium
CATCTAATAACTGTTCTTCTTTTAATCTTCCCAATGTAAGTATTGACAGAACTTGTGTTTTTCCCCTTGTAAATAATCCAGATCCATGAACTACATTTCTGGGTAGATATCCAGCTTTACATGTAATCTCTCTTATATCCGTAGGTTTTCTGTTATCTGAACGAACTTTATCTTCTAAAATTCTCTTTCTAATCAATTCCTTGGTTATATTAGAAAATATATCATTTATTATATTATTATATTTCTCCCAACCTTTCTCTAATTTAGCAACTGTTATTTCTTTTAACTGATTGATCATTGCCTTTCTTTCTTCAGCATCTTCTATCTTAATTATGTCTGACATTGGTTCCTGTACAAAATTTAAAATTTTATCTGAAAGAAACTCTCTTGCTACATCCTTTTCAATCTGTTTTATGAATTTTACTATCGTTTTTTGATATTCTAACCATTGATTAGTAATTTCCTCTTTTGCCTGATTTTTTATTTCAGTTAAGGTATCATTTCTTTCCTCAACATCCTCAATCAGGAAGGCATCTAATATCTTTTCTTTTAGTGTCTCAACCAATTTTAAATAGAGGAAATCTTCCATCAGTTCTTTTTCTAATTTTCTTAGAGAATCTTCCATATCTGAAATTTTCTCTTCCCAATCCTCTTTAAGTTCATCAGAAGCAAATTGTATAGCTTTTGAAATTGATTCTTTCTTAATTTTAGAAATTTCACCTTGTCTTGTATTTGCATCCTCAATCTTAACCGCTTTTAATAAAGGTTCCCTGGCAATATCAACTAACTTATTATTTGCTTTTCTAACCATATTGCTGAATTCTATCTGTTTATCAATCTGAATATTAATAATCAATTTAGCTGCTTCAATTGCTCCTATCAAAACTTCTTCGGATACCTCATCTGCTTCTGCTTCTATCATGATGATATCATCTTTTGTTCCAGCAATAATTAAATTTAAAGAACTATTTTCTAACTGCTCAAAAGTTGGATTCATTATGTATTTCTCATCTAAATAGCCAACTCTAACTGCTCCTATCGGACCCAAAAAAGGTATATCCGAGACAGTTAATGCTGCAGATGCACCTATTATAGCCAAATTATCGAATGGATTTATATGATCCACTGAAAGAATGGTGCCAATTATTTGAACTTCATTTCGATAATCATCAGGAAATAGTGGTCTAATTGGTCTATCAATTAATCTTGCTGCCAGTATTGCATCATCTCTTGGTCTTCCCTCTCTCTTTATGAAACCTCCTGGTATTTTTCCAGCTGCATACATCCTCTCCTCAACATCAACAAGTAAGGGAAGGAAATCTAATCCGCCTCTTTCAGTTTTTGATTTAACTACAGTTATTAGTAAAACTGTACCTCCACACTTAACTAAAATAGCTCCATCTGCTTGTTTCGCCAATTCCCCAGTTTCTAAAATTATCTCCTTGTCCTCTATTGGAATTGTTACTGTTTTATTTTTCAAAATTATAACCTCCTAAAAGTTATTAACGTTAGTATTTATACCACATTAAAAAATCACAATATGCTAAAAATATAATTATTTAATATTATTTTTCAAATTATAAACTGTAAACTATAAATTCATATAATGAATAATATATATAAAGAATATTACTGGTAAACTTTAAGCATGAATTCCTAAAACATAAAACTTTGTGGATAAAAAGGAGAATGTAAGATTGAAATAATGCGAAGGACTTCTCCAAATTCTTTCTTTATAATTTCTTACTTCCTCAATCCTAATTTCTTAATTAGTTTTTTATATCTTCCAGTATCTCTTGTCTTCAAATACTCCAGAAGTCTTCTTCTCCTACCCACTTTTTTCAATAAACCTCTTCTTGAATGAAAATCTTTTTTATGAGCCTTCAAATGCTCCGTTAGATCGTTTATTTCTTGGGTTAAAATAGCTAATTGAACTTCTGAAGAACCTGTATCATTTTCGTGAACTTTATATTCTTCTATAATCTTTTGCTTCTCTTCTTTACTTAATGACAATTGTTTTTACCTCCATTTTATTACAAGCATAAGATATCGTTTGTGTTTCAATATCCTAAGCAAGGGTGGTTAATCTACTTTTACTATATTTGAATTATATATATATTATATTATATATTTTATTTTAACAATTTTATTTCAACTTTTTTAACCTTACATTTAAAAATTCTTTTAATATTCCTTTTGCTTTTTTAATATCTTTTTTAATCTGATTCACTAACTTTTCAACTGATTCAAATTTAATCTCATTTCTCAATTTATCTATAAAACATAATCTCAACATCTCTGATTTCATTAACTCTTTAACCTTTTCTTCCTTTGTATCTAAAATATAGAATTCAATTGTTCTTTTTTTTCCATCAAAAGTTGGTCTTTTACCAATATTTATTAAACAATACCTTCTTAGACTATTCGACTTTATTTCTCCTAAGTATACGCCATCACCTGGTAAAACCAGTTCTTCTAACATTTTAATATTTATTGTTGGAAAACCGATAACTTTTCCCATCCCCTTGCCCTTTATTACTGATCCATAGATTTCATAAGTTCTTTGTAATAAATTATTGGCTTTGAATATTTCTCCCTTCATTATTAATTCCCGAATTAGAGTGCTGGAAACTGTTTTATCATTAACTTTTAATAATGGTATGACATTTACCTTAACATTTTGTTCTTCAAAATATCTTTTTAAAAAATCTACATTGCCTTTTGCTTTATAACCAAATCTAAAATCTTCACCAATTACTAATAATTTAGGATTAATTTTCCTTTTTATTATCTCATCTAAAAACTTTTCTTTAGTTATCATTGAAAAATCTTTTGTAAAAGGTATTACAATTACTAAATCAACATCAAAACAATTGATTAATTTAAGTCTATCTTCTAAAGATGTAAGCAAAGAGAATTCTTTAGCCGGGAAAAAGACTTTATTGGGATGTGGATGAAAGGTTAATATAACAAATGGAATATCTTTTTCCAATGATATTTTTTTACCAATACCTAATATTTTTTGATGACCAATATGGACACCATCAAAAAAACCAATGGTTAATACATTGCCCTTTTTATAATTTAAATTTTCTTTATGTTCATTTAAATTTTTCAATTTAACAATTTTTATCATTTTCCTAATAAAAAAGAATTAAAAATAATCACAAATTAAAAAGTATAGGTTCTGCTAAGAATCTCATCAAATTTGTGTGTAAGAACTTAATTTAGCATTATCCAAGCTTTTGCCACTACCATCTTACTATTAGATTCTGTATCTAAATTAATATTCCTGACCGTTTTGTATAGACTTATAGATTTTTTAGTATTTGTATATATAATTATTGTTTCTTCTTTTTTACATATTAAAGGTATATTTTTAATCATATTAAGTGAAAGAGGAGCACCATTTTCTATCATTTTTTTAAAAAAATCTTTAATCTTTACTTTCTTATAAATCTTTAAAAATTCTGAAATTGGAATTACTATTTCATTAATTCTTTTCATTAAAGCTAAATTTTCTAACTGCTCCAATTTATAGGAATCTTCTATCTTATAATTTCCGATTCTTGTTCTTACTAAGTTTGTTAATGTTGCGTATGTTTTTAATTTTATTCCTATATCTCTCGCTAAAGCTCTGATATATGTTCCAGAAGAGCAATTAACTTTTATTTTTAATATAGAATTTTTTATTGTATCTATTAATTGAATTTTATATATTTTTACTTTCTTAGGTTTTATTTCAACCTTTTCATTTTTTCTGGCAATTTTATATAGTTCTTTTCCCTTTAACTTTATAGCAGAATAAATTGGAGGAACCTGATCTATTTCTCCAACAAAGCTATCCAGCACTTTCTTTAAACTTTTATGATAACTTTTAAAATTCTTTACAACTATTATTTTATTCTTCTCTCTAATATTGTTTATATTTATATTCTCTAATCTCCTACTTAACTCATCTTTACTTAATCTTTTAACTATCTCTCCATAACTATCCAGCGTATCAGTTTCATATCCTAATTCTATTTCTGCAACATATTCTTTACTGTATTTAACTAAAATTTGTGAAAGTTTCGTTGCCTTTCCTATGCAAACAAGCAAAACCCCGGTTGCTAATGGGTCTAAAGTTCCAGTATGCCCCACCTTAACTTTTGGAAAAAGATTTCTTATCTCCTCAACAACATCGTGTGAAGTTAAACCTTTTGGTTTATTGATTATTATTAATCCATCTTTTATATAATTTTTCATTTTTATAAAAAAAATAAATATAAATTTTTAAATTTATAAATATAATTTCAATAAACCGTAAAATAGGCAACAGTCATATATGTGATGTTACTTTTTTGTAACTTAGAAAGAATCATATATGCAGTGCTACAAAATCAAACTTAAGATTCATATTACAAAGAGAAAAAATTTGTTTATACAGGGGTGCTACTTATCATCTAATTATTTGTATTGAACTTATTCTCTAGTTGTTTAATACAATCATTTAAATTTCTACTATTACAATGATAGCCTGCAGCCATTGGATGACCTCCACCACCAAACTTATTAGCAATTTTGGAAACATCTGTATCACTTGATGATCTAAGACTAACTCTGTATGTACCATCTTTTTGTTGCTTAAATACTGCTGCGAGTTTTACATTTTCAATTGCTCTTATTACATTTATAAATTCCATTGAAGCTGAATATGGAAGATTTAATTCCTTTGAGTCGTCCTGTAGAACATAAGAGTAAATTAGTGAACCACCTTTTGAAGTTTTTGTTCTTTTAATCATTAATTTATGCAGGTCAAGTGTAGATATAGGCTTATTTTCATAAATACTTTTAAATATTTTATTAGGATTTACTCCTATAGAAATAAGTTCAGCAGCCATAATATGACTATGACTAGTAGTATTTATATACTGAAACTTCCCACTATCAGCTACTAATCCAGTATATAGACACTCAGCTATTTCAATATCTATTTTTATATTATTTTCCTTAAAAATATCATATAGAATCTGAGTAACAGAGGCAGCTTCTGGAATTATTAAATTTATATCACCAAATTTTGTATTTTTATAATGATGATCAATATTTATTATCATTTTATAGTTATGCCTATTGAGATTTGGATAGAATTTATTGATGATATTATTAGTGGAATTATCTAAAGAAATTAAAATTGTTTTAGAATCAATTTGTGGGTGATTTTTCTTTAAATTATTTGCATGAGGAAGTTTAACATACTGATATGGAATTTCATTATCCCATGCTATTTCAACATTCTTTCTCCACTTTTTTAATAAACAAAACACAGCAAGGAGTGAGCCCATTGCATCACCATCAGGAATTTTATGAATAAAAAGTACAAATTTATCTTCATTTTTTAATATTTGCGCAATTTTCTTTGAAATATTTTTATGGTTTGTTATTTTCAACTTTTTTTACCTTCCTTCTCTTTTATTTCAGAAATTAATTTTGATATCCTTATACCTTCCTCAATAGATTTGTCAAAGAAGAATTTAATTTCTGGTGTAAATTTTAAATCTAATCTTTTTCCAAGTAAGCTTCTAATATATTTTTTTGCACTTTCAAGTCCTTTTATACTTTGTTCTTTCTCTTCATCAGAACCGTATATACTAATATAAATATTCGCAATTCTCAAATCAGGAGTAACTTTTACTTTAGTCACAGTCACAAACCCAATCCTTGGATCCTTTATCTCTCTTTGTAAAATTTCACTTAATTCTTTCTGAATAGCTATTTCCACTTTTCTTACTCTTTCTACACCCATTTCTTTTCATCTCCATTAATTATCATTAAATTTTAAACTTATGTTAATTTTTTTAAACACCATATTTTAAATCAAATATTAAAATATTAAAAGTAATTATAATAATTTCGTAATAACAGCTGTAATAATTAATAGTTTAAGTAAACAAGTTAATTTAAAAAAAGCTTGAATTATTAAAACATTAAACCTTTATTCTATTTCCTTTCATTTTTAATGCTCCTTTCCTGGATAACTTCATCGGGAATGCTTTTTCAAAAACTTATTAGAATTAAAGAATATTAAAAATTAATGTATATGTTATAGAGAGCCGTCAAGAAAACCTCGATGTTTGCATCGGGGAAGAATTGACTAAATATTTTTCAAAAAAGACCTGATATTTAATTAGTGCTTTAGTATAACATATATGTAAATAGATAAAAGGAATTTAAATATGAACATACAGATAAATATAGCGATTCCAAAACAGTGGAAAGATGAACAAGAAAAAGGTAAATAGTATGCTGATTCAAAAAGGATTTAAATACAGGTTAAAACCAACAAAAGAGCAAAAACAAAAGCTGTTACAACATGGAGGCAATACTCGGTTTGTATGGAATCACTTTTTGAAAGATAACATTGATTACTACAAAGAAACAGGGAAATTCAAATTCTATCATGAATTGGCTACTTCATTACCAAAATTAAAACAAGAACTTCCTTTTTTAAAAAAGTCATTTTCACAATCTCTTCAAATGGTTATTCGTCAATTTGATAAAGCATTAAAGGATAGTTTTAAAAAAGAAAAAGGCTTTCCTTCTTTTAAGAAAAAACATTTTCTGAGTGATAGTTTTACTTGTCCTCAAAAGTATAGATTAGGTAAAGGATTTGTATTTATTCCTAAAATAGGTGAAGTAAAATGGATTAAACATAGACCACTTAAAGGCAAGCCTAAATCAATTACAATTTCTCAAGATGGTAATAATTGGTATTGTTCTGTTTTGTGTGAATACGATGTAAAGGAACAAGAGAAAAAATCAGATA
>JAHJRV010000136.1 GCA_018830725.1 Actinomycetota bacterium
AAAAATAAAGTGCATTTAATCTTTTCTGGAGATATTTTATATAATTCGCTAAGAGCTAATGAATATATTTTTAATTGGAGGTTTTCATTTAAATTAAGATCAGCAGGCTTTTTACCACTTTTGAAATCAACTATCTCATAAAATCCGTTATCTACTTTCTGAATTCTGTCCATAAATCCCCTGATAATATGATTATTTATTTTTAAATTAAAAAGCTGTTCTACTGCTAATATATTCTCATCTGTTTTTGAGAAACGACTGAGCAAGTAATTTTTTATCATCTTTTTAATACCCGGGATTCTTTCTTCATATATAAGGTCTTCTCCACTTAATATCTCACCCCAACTTATACTTTCGCTCCATCCAATTGGAAAATCTAATTTCTCAAGTTCAGTTTTTTCAATTATTGATCTTTCAATTGCCTGGTGTATTAAATTTCCTACTTTAATTGATAAACGATTTGGTGTCGGAAGTGGTTGAACATAAGTCCAGAAATATCTTTTAGCACAATTCTTATAAATTGATAAAGCTGAGTAACTAAATGTTGGTGAATGAAGAGTGAATTTCTTCCCTCCTCTTCTATATATCCTTTTTTTACCAGTAGCTATAACATTTTTTATTTCTATCTCTTTATCTAATGCTTCATCTCTTATCTCTTTGGAAATTGTTATTTCAGGAAAGGTTGATTTTAATTTTTTTTCAATTTCATCTGGTGATTGATCTTTTTCTACAAAACCAGCTAAATTTATTTCTTCTATAGCTTCTGACCATCCCCTTCTTTTTCTCTTAATTCTGTATTCAGCTTGAAGCATTGGGTTTTCCATTACTTTTAATTTTTCCCTTATATCCTCTCCCAATATTTCTACCAATTTTTTATTTAAGGTAGTTTCTAAGAATCGAGATATTTTTTTAGGCTTTTTATTCTCTCTGATAAAAGGAGAATAAGAAAGATACAATCTATCTTTTGCACGTGTACAAGCGACATAAAAAAGTCTTCTTTCCTCCTCAAGAGCAATTTCTTTTAGTGCATTTCTATATTTAGACTTACTTGTATAATTTTCCATATCAGGAAGATACTGGGCATCTCCTCTTAGAGATAATGGAGTCCTATATGGACTGTAACTTATTCTTAAATCTGGAAAGTCACCCTCACATAACATAGGAACAAATACAATTGGAAACTCCAATCCCTTAGCAGCATGAATGGACATAACTTTAACATCATCTCCAATACCTGGTACAAGTTCTTCAGGTTCAAGCTCAGCTGCCTTTAGAACTTCCCTTAAGTAAAGCATGAAACTGTTAAAAGATGCTTCTGCTTTTGTTCTCTCAAAATCTGAAGCTATTCTTATAAGTTTTTCTAAATTTGCTTTTCTTCTTTCAGATTCTCTAGATTTTTCTGACATTAGTTCGGAAAAGAGTCCAGTTTGCTCAAACATCTCTCTTAAAAGATGTGGTAAAGAGAGTCTTTCTGATAAAAAAACAAAATGACTTAATTCTTTTGATAGTTGATTTAATCTGTCTTTGGTATCTTTACTTAGCTCATCTATTTTTCCCGATTGCAGTACAGCATCAATAAGATTTACCCTCATTTCAAATTCAGTCTTGTTTTCCACTAAATTCTCATTCTTACTTCCAATTTCAGCATTGCTTTTTACTGAACTTTCGTTCTTAACTCTGATTTTCTCTGATTCTCTATTCTTACTTTTTATTTCCTCTATATACTCTTTATCTTTACTGATAATATACTTTGCGAGATGAAAAATGTCTCTATCACAAATTTTATACTTTGGTGATTTTAAAACACGAACCAATGCTATTGAATCACCTGGGTCATGAGTTAATTTTAATAAAGAAATGGCATCAATAATTTCAGATCGATAGTAGAATCCTCTTCCTCCAATAATTTCATATGGTATATCTTTTTTGTCTAAAGATATTGTTATTTTATCAAATCTCTTTTTCCTGCAAAGAATTGCTATATCTTTATAGGAAAAATTTTTGCTTTTTATTAAATTTTCAATTTCTTTTACTATAAATTCAGCCTCATCACTATATGTTGGAGCAAAGAATGCAAAAACTTTTGAATCTTTTTTAAAATAGGCTTTTGGTATTTTCTCTAATCTATTTTTATTATCTTTCACTACATTATAAGCAACATCCAATACATTTTGTCCTGTTCGAAAACTCTTTGTAATAGAAGTGGTTTTTACTTTTTGTTTGAAAGGTTCCAACTGATTAAATTTTAAGATATTATAAACAGATGCTCCTCTCCAACCATATATCGATTGATCATCATCACCAACTACAGTCACATTTTTATCTTCACCAGAAAGGAGATATATAAGCTCAGCTTGTGCAATATTAGTGTCTTGATATTCATCAACAAATACATATTTATATCTG
>JAHJRV010000137.1 GCA_018830725.1 Actinomycetota bacterium
ATCTTCAAAGAAATAAAATAAAAATGAATGAATAATCAAAAATTATATTCAATAAGTATTTAAAAAATATACCAAATTAATTATTTTATAATTCTTTGATTAATCATTATTTCCTCATACTATTTCTTAAGCTCGTGTTGCTTTAATAAGTTCATCAGGGCTAATATTTACAATTAATTTCCAGCTGTTTTTATATGTTGGATAACTTGGTATAGTAGGATCTAAAAGATAATATTTTTGATTAATAAATTTTTTAAATTCATTTATTAATTTACTATCTAATAAATTGTAAGTTTGCAAAATAAACCCCAATCTTTTTGCGACTACAAATTTATCAAATTTTTCTAAATAGTTTATTAATTTTTTAAAATTTATATTGTCTTTCTGAATCCAGATACCTTTAGAAATTTCCAAAATACCACCACAATATTTTGGTTTATATAAGCAGTCGATTATAGTTCTTTCTATATCGCTCACTCTGACCTTTTCAGTATTAGTAACCCAAGCTTCTTCTATGCCCCAAATTTTTTCAGAATTGGAATATATAAATTCAAAAGTTACATTTACAATCGAATGTATTTTTTTCCTCAATTGTTTGGGGGTAGTAATATAAACTTTTAATAATGGTTGAGTAAGCATATTGTGAATATCCATAGCACTATAGTAAGAAATATAGTATTTAGGAGAATTAGCAATTTCTCTTGCTACTACAAACCAATTTCCTATATATAAACTCTCCTTACCTAGTTCCTGTGGAATAATGAAATATTTACCAGGCTTTAATTGGATAATTAACTTTCTTTTCATTAATTCACTTGCAAAGCGATATGCTGACTTTTTCTTTAATCCTGTTATCTTTTCAACATCTGATATGGTAAAAATAACTTTGTTTTTTTCATATAATGTTAATATGAGATTTGCGCTTGCTGTACCTAATGTTTTTATTTTCAATTTTGCTACCTCTTTTATGTAGAATACACGATAACATCGTGTATTCTACATATTTTAAGTAGAATTGTCAAGCAAATAAATTTCAAGTAATTAATTTTAGATGTAAGCTAATTAAATTTTAAATATAATAAATGTAAGTCAAGACTTTAATCCTAATTATAAATATAACCTTAAGGGGATATTCCACATTATAATTTATCTTGATTCACTCTATCTTTAATTATATTCATTTCTTAAATCTTTATTTATTAATTAAGCTAAATAATAATATTTATATCTTTGTAAGTAGGGAAATGATTTAGCCTTACCTATAAGTTCTCAAATTTTTTAACTATGCTCAATCTTTTTATGAGGATGGTTAGGGAGGTATAATTTTTAAAATTAGTTTTTTGAAGTAATTTATAAAATTATTGACATTGAGCATATTTAGTAGTATTTTTAAAACTACAATTAAATATTAAGCATTCAAGAAGTCTTAAAAGTTAAGAGGGAAATCGGTGAAAATCCGATATGGTCCCGCCACTGTAACTGGGTTGCTTTTTAAAATATGTCACTGAACATTTTGTTTGGGAAGGCTTAAAAAGCGAAAAACCAGAAGTCAGGATACCTCACTTGAATGTTTAAAATTGCTACTCTTCGAGGAAAGAGAGGTGATTTTTTTATGGAAAAAATTGTATAAAGATTTTAACTTCAATTTATTAAAGTTAATTAAATTTAATTTTGTAGTACAGTAAAAAGGAGGGCAAAATTAAATAATTATTTTATTTTCAAAGGATTTTTAAAAGAAATTAAATTTAAGGATAGAAAGGAAATAAAAAATGATTAGCTTAAAAATTTTAAGAGACATAATTAAATCCAAATTGCTCAAGATAGATATAAGGGATGAATTTAAAACTTTAGCTGTAATAGTAACTATTTTTACTATTTTAAGTACAGTATTGTTTGGGTGTAAGCAAGAAACAGCTGTACTTGAAAAGCCAACTCAGATTACTGAAGGTACGACAGAACCTACACCTGAAGTAACTACGACTGAAGAGCCCACAACTGAAACAGAAGAAGAAGCTTTTAAGATTGAATATCCAGTAACTGTTACAGATGATGTGGATAAGGAAATCACTTTAACAGAAGAACCAGATAAAATAATATCTTTAGCTCCTGGAAATACAGAGATACTATTTGCTCTTGGTTTAGGGGAAAAGGTAGTTGGTGTAGATAATTTTAGTAATTATCCTGAAGAGGTTGAATCTATTGAGAAGATTGGAGATGCATATAACTTAAATATGGAGAAAATTATTGAACTTGAACCAGATTTAATTTTAACATTGAAGGGGAATGAAGAAGCAGTAAAGGAATTTGAAGACTTTGGAATTGCTGTCTATACTTTAGATACAAATAACATAGAGAATGTATTAGAAGATATCATTGAGATTGGTAAATTGACAAATAGTTTTGATAGGTCAAAAAAATTAGTTTCTGAAATGCAAGAAAAGATAGATGAAATAAAAAGCTTAATAGCTGATGTATCAGAAGAGGATAAGCCAAAAGTATTTTATATGTTTGGAAATGAGCCAATATGGTCTACTGGAAGTGGAACTTTTATAAATGACTTTATTGAGCATGCTAATGGGATTAATATAGTTGCTTCTGATGGTCTAGAAGGTTGGCTCGAATATAGTTTAGAGAAATTAATAGAGCATGATCCAGATGTGATTATTGCTCCTAAATTTATAGCTCCAACTCCAGATACGATAACAAATGATGAAAGATTTTCATCTATTAAAGCTGTTTTAGAAAATAGAGTTGTTGTTATAGATGATGATCCAGTATCAAGAATTGGTCCCAGGATAGTTGAAGGATTTAAACAGATTGCACAAGCACTTTATCCAGATATTGAATTTTAAAAAAATAAAAATATGAAAAAAAAGGGAAAGCTTCTAAAATATATTATTTTTCTAATATTACTTTTAACAGCAGCTATTTTTATAGCTAATTGTGTTGGTTCTGCCAATATTTCAATAAAAGAAATACTAAGCATTTTAATTAAGAAAATTCCTTATTTTGGAAGTAGCATAAAAACACATCAAATAGTTTCTCTGAAAAAAGAAACAATAATTACTCAGATAAGACTTCCAAGAATTGTTTCATCAATTTTGGTTGGTTTTGTCTTAGCAGCTGCTGGTGTGATATATCAGGGGATATTTAGAAACCCAATGGCTGATCCATACATTATCGGTGTTTCATCTGGGGCATCACTTGGAGCAACCATAGCTTTCTTTCTAGGTTTAGGTACAGGATTACTTGGTATATCAGCTGTATCAATTATGGCTTTTATAGGTGCTATAATTGCTGTTCTTGCTGTTTATCAATTAGCAAAACTTGGTGAGAGAGTTCCTATAAGTAATCTAATATTGGCGGGAATTGCTATTGGTGCTTTAATTAATTCTATAGTTTATTTTCTACTAATTGCCAAAACAGATGACATGCAAAAAATAATTTTCTGGATGTTAGGAGGATTTACTACTGCAAATTGGGATAAAATAGGAGTACTCTTAATACCAATACTCTTAACTTTTTTTACAACCTTTTTCTTCTTGAGAGAACTTAACATTCTGACTTTAGGGGACACACGAGCAACTCAATTAGGAGTTGATACTGAAAAGTTAAGAAGAATTCTACTCATCATAGCTACTCTACTCGCTTCATTAGGAGTAGCTATTGGGGGATTAATTGGATTTATTGGTCTTATTACACCTCACATCATGAGATTAATTGTTGGTTCTGATAATAGAATTTTATATCCAGCATCAGCTCTGGCAGGTTCAATAATTTTACTTTTTTCTGACACTATTGCCAGAACCATTGCATCACCAAGAGAGATCCCTGTTGGAATTATTACTGCTGCAATTGGTGCTCCATATTTTATATATCTAATGAAGAAGAAGGGGAGGGAAATTTTTAAATAAAAGTGCAAAAATCAGATCTAATTCTTAAAAATATAGATTTTTCATACAATGGTTTACCTGTTATACATGATGTAAACTTCACTGTTAATCCTGGAGAAATATTAGGTATTATCGGTCCTAATGGTTCAGGGAAATCAACTCTTTTAAGTTTAATCTGTGGTGTTCTAAAACCAGATTCAGGAGAAATCTTTATTCAAGGTAAAAATATAGAAGAAATTCCTAAAAAGAAGCTTTATCAGACAGTAGCAGTTGTTCCTCAAGATAGCATTACAAGTTCTAATTTTACTGTTTTAGATACTGTTTTGATGGGTAGAAGTCCATATTTAAAAGGTAGTTTCTGGGAGAAAGAAATTGATTATCAAATCGCAATTAACTCTATTAAAGAAGTAGGAATATATGACTTGAAAGATAAATATGCTTCTCAGCTATCTGGTGGAGAAAGACAAAGAGTTACAATTGCTCAAGCTCTTTCTCAGCAACCAAAAATTCTTCTTCTCGATGAACCAACAACGCATTTAGATATTAATTCACAACTGGAGATAATGAATCTTATTATAAGATTAAATAAGGAACAAAAAATTACAGTAATAGTTGTTTTTCACGATATAAATTTGGCTGCATCTTTTTGTCCTAAAGTGTTGATTCTTTCAAATGGGGAGGTATTTGTCATAGGATATACCGAAGAAGTTCTTACTTCGCAAATTTTAGAAAGTACTTACGATATACCTGTGGTGGTTAAGAAAAATCCTATTACAAATAGAATTTATACAACTCCAATAAGTAGAAGATTTTTTGAAGAAGAACTTGTAGCAAAAGAAATTGGAAAAAGAAGAGTTCATCTAATATGTGGTGGGGGTAGTGGTTCATCAATGATAAGCAAGTTGAAGATTGATGGTTATTTTATTACATGCGGTGTTCTAAATGTAATTGATACTGACTATGAGACCGCAAAGGCTCTTAAAATTCCTATTGTTTCTGAGGCACCTTTTTCAAATATTAGTGAAGAGAATTATAAAAAAAATATTGAAGAAATTAAGTTATGTGAAAATGTGATACTTGCAAATGTAGAATTTGGATACGGAAATCTATCAAATCTTAAGGCTGTGGAGGAAGCTCTGAATATTGGGAAAAAAGTTATAATTTTACAGGAATCTCCAATTACTGACCGGGATTATACAAAAGGAGAAGCTACTAAAATTTATAAAGAAATTATAGAAAAGGGAGCAATTGTAGTTCATAATGAAGAAGAACTATTTAAAATTTTACAGTAATTCAATGAAACATATTTATTTAATATTTCGTCGAATTTCTGCTGATGAAATATTTTTATCCCTGATTATTTATAAATTAAAGGAATTTTAAATGAAATGTTCTGAAGTAGATAAACACTTACCAGCTTTTTTGGATAAGGATCTTAAATTATTTATTAGAGAAGAAGTAAAACATCATTTAGATGTTTGTGAAAAATGTAGAAATAAATTGAATCTTCTTCAAGAAAGCTTACTTAAGATGGATAGTTTAAAAGATACTATTTTTAAAGCACCTGATTTTTTTACTGGTGGAGTTATGGGAAGTATAAGTAAAGTCGGTAAAAAGAAGTTCTATACACCAGCACTTACAAAAACCACTGAGACATTAGAAAAAATTACAAAAACACCTGGTAGAAGATTTGCATTAGGTGCATTTTTGATTGGTACTGCTTTACTTATCAGGCATCAAACAAGAAATATTAGAAAAAATTTAAGAACTTCAAAACAAAGTTCATTTGAAAAAAACAAAAAAAAGACAGAAACCTCCCATAAATTTGCTGCATAAAATAAACATAACAAATTCACCTGATAAAAAAAGTTTAGAGTGCGGGTTTTAAAACAATTATTTCTGTATCTACTGGAAGTTGTTCTTTTGTAATTTCTATTTCACTTGAATCTGATTCCTTTACATTTTCCTTTCCTGAAATAAAGGGTTTTACATCAGTAACAGGAAGATCCACTTTATTAGTCTTATAGTGCATAGGAAATATGACTTTAGGATTTATATTTTTACATAAATCTGTTGCTTGATTAGCATCTATTGTATAAGTTCCTCCAACAGGTATTAAAAGAATATCTACTTTACCAATTTCTTCAATTTTATCCTGAGATGGAAGATGTCCCAAATCTCCTAAATGGCAAATATTTATGTCATCAACATTAAAGCAGAATATTGTGTTTTCACCCCTGAGTTTTCCTCTTTTATCATCATGGAAAGATTCAATTCCTTTGAAGGTAAAATGTTCTTTCTGATGTAGTCCTGACCCCACAATAATTACCGGATTTCCTCTAATATCATTTGTATAGCTATGATCAAAATGCTGATGGCTAATAGTCACATAATCTGCCTCTTCGGTTATAGGTCTATATTTAATTCCTCCACTAGATTGGTATGGATCAGTTATTATCTTTACTTGTTCATCTGATGTAATTAAAAAAGCTGCATGTCCTAACCATTTAATCTTCATTTCTTCTCTTTTTACTAAAATACTATTTATTTCTTTAGATTTTATATTATTAATTCTTTTAGAGGTATTCTATTACCCTCTCTCTTTTTTGAAGGAATTTTTCCAAGTGTGATAAGAGCCATTAATTCAAGATTCTCTGGAAGATTTAGAAATTTCTCTACTTTTTCATGTCTATTTACTATTTCTCCTATCCAGCAGGTACCAATTCCAAGTTCATGTGCAGTAAGTAGCATATTTTGAATACATGCTCCTATTGATTGAATACTTTTAACTCTATCACCTTGAAATTTTTTATCTAAAAATACCAGTATATTTACCTTTGATTTTCGCATGATATTAGCATATTTTGTAAATTGGCTTAAATCCTCAATTTTTTTAGCATCTTTAATTATCAAAAATCTCCAGGGTTGATAGTTATTAGCAGAAGGTGCCCATCTACCACTTTCTAAAATCTGATTTATTTCCTCATCTGTAATATGTTCATCAGTATAGTCTCTAATACTTCTTCTATTAAGTATCGTTTTAAAAACTGGATATTCTTTCATGTTTACTCCTTTAATTTAAAAGAACCTTTTCTTCTAATCTGTTAAATTAAAAACAAAAATTGCTAATGTAATCATAACTACTGCAAATATTGATATGACTAATATATTCATATAAAGTGGGTGAGCCAAAAATATTTTGTCTTCTAACATTACATATCTTATAGCATCTACACTATAGCTAAGGGGATTTATGCTTACTAAGTATTCTAACCATTTTGGTAAATCTTTTAATGGAAACATCGCACCCGATAAGAAGAACATTGGCATAACTAAAAAGTTCATTATCATTTGAAAACCTTGCATGCTTTTCATCTTAGATGCAATCAAAATTCCCAGTGAGGTTAGGGCAAATGATGTCAGTAAAATTAGTAAACAAATTTTAACAACCATAAAAAAATTTAACTGAATGCGGAGCAAAGGAGCAAAAAAAAGCATGATTATTCCCTGAAACAGAGAAAGAGTACTGCCACTTAAAGCTTTCCCAATAACTATTGATGTTCTTGATATTGGGGCAACTAATATCTCTTTTAAAAAACCAAATTCCCTATCCCATACTATCGAGACTGCTGAAAAAAGTGAGGTAAAAATGATAATCATTCCTAATATTCCAGGGTATACAAAATCCATATACCAATCTCCTCCTCTTCCCCCAAATGTTCCAAATGCACTGGACAGTCCACTTCCTAAAATAAACAGATATAATGATGGTCTTGCAATACTTGAAATAAGGTGAGGCTTGTCTCTGAAGAATCTTTTTATATCCCTTAACCATATTATGTATATCCCTTTTAAATCTCTTAGCATTAATATATCCTTAACCTTATTAAAATTTTAACGATGTCCTCTTCTCATTTTCATATGAGTTCTCATTCTACCCATGGGGTTTGCTGATTCATCTCGTATTTTTTTTCCTGTTAAACTCAAGAATACATCATCTAATGTCGGTTTTCTTGCACTTATAGAGAGTACATACTCTCTAGATTCTCTTATGAATTGTGGTATAAATCTCTCGGAATCGTCAACCTCAAACTGAATTTTATTGTCATAAAAAAATACGTTTTTACCATATTTATTTTCTATCTCTTTTGATAAGTTTTTGTTATTAGTAGTCTCAACAGTGATGATGTCTCCCATTACTTTCTTTTTTAAATTCTCTGGAGTATCTATTGCAATAATTTTTCCCATATCTATAATAGATATCCTGTCACAATTCTCTGCTTCATCCATGTAATGAGTTGTAAGAAAAATAGTAATATTTTCTCTTTCTTTTAAATCCTTAATATATTCCCACACCTTGTTTCTTGTTTGAGGGTCAAGACCTAAGGTTGGTTCATCCAAAAAAAGAACTTTTGGGTAATGTATTAAACCTCTTGCTATCTCTAACCTTCTTTTCATACCTCCTGAGAAATTAAGCACCAAATCATTCTTCCTATCTTTTAACTCAACAATTTCTAAAATCTGGTCAATTCTCTTTTTTGCTGTTTTGCTTTTAATATTATAAATTAAAGCATGAAATTCTAAATTCTCTTTAGCTGTTAGCCAATCATCTAAACTTGGATCTTGAAAAACAATTCCTATGCATTGCCGAACCTGATTTTTTTCTTTTGTGACATCATGACCGTTTAGAACAGCCTTTCCGCTTGTAGGTGAAAGTAGTGTACAGATCATATTTATTGTTGTAGTTTTACCTGCACCATTTGGACCTAAAAAGCCAAATATTTCACCTTCGTGAACCTCAAAGCTTATTTGGTTAACTGCTACTAAATTTTTAAATTTTTTAGTAAGTTTTTCAACAGATATAATTACACTCAATTTATCTCTTTCTATTAATTGAAATTTTATAAACTATTTTATTTTAAGATTTTACTATTTTTCTTTATCCTCTTCCTCTTTCCAACAAGAGTCATCGTATCCTAATGCCTTGCATTTTTCAGGAAGCTCAATTGGATATTTACCCAGATCACAAATATAACTTATCCTTTCACCAAAGCAGTGTGGTGTTTTTTCATCTGTTGTGACTTTTGAAGGTACTACATCTTCTCTAAAATGTTTACATGTCATTTATAGATCTCCATTTTATGTTTGATTAGAATTAATTAGTATATTTAAAAATCTAAGCTCTTCTCCAAAAAGTGTAATTAATATTATTTTTGTTAAAATTAATTTTTTAAAAAATCTAAGCTCTTCACCAAAAAATGTAGTTATCTACATATATACTCCCTTCCCTTGGTGAGATGGTTAAGGAGAACTTCTCTTATCATTCCTCTCCCCTCGTGGAAGGAGTAAGAAGATCTTCTCTTATTATTCCCCTCCACTTGTGGGAGGGGATTTTAGGGGAGAGGGAAGTGATTCTAACTTTAAGAAACATCTGCTACTAAATTTGGAGAAGTATTAAAAAAGTTAATATTAAAAATAATAAATTAAAAGATTTGAAAAGGATTAATTACCCAGTAAAATCAAAAATTTAATGAGGATTTCCAGAGTTATCTTAACTTTAATAGCAATGTTAAGACCTGATTACCTAACTTGCAAAAAACAAGTAAGACTGTTTACCATAAATAAGCAGCGAGCTGATAATTTACTTGTAATTTGTTTAAGTATCAAACAACTGCTTTTATAATTATTTTTGTTTTTTATTTATTCAGTGTCTGACTTTACTTCTTCGACTGCTTCTTCTACCTCTTCTTTCTCTCCAGCAACTTTCTCACGAATTGTCTGCTCAACTTTTTTTGCTTGTTCCACACCTGCTTCTATTGCACTTGAAATTCTTTTTTTCAGACTCTCAATACCGGGAGTTATTTTTTCTTTTGTTTCTTCAAACTTTTCTTTACCTATTTCTGTCCATTTCTCAGCTTTTTTCTTCAACTCTTCTCTGGTTTCTTTACCCTTTTTTGGAGCAAAAAGTAGACCAATTATAGCTCCTATAGCTGAACCAACTGCCAACGAGACACCTGTTATCAAACCAACTCGGGGTCTTTTCTTCTCCTTTTTAGCTTCTTCACAGACTTCCCTTTTTACTCCCTCCTTAATCTCTTCCTTCGCTTCTTCTTTAACTTCCTGCTCAATTCTTTCTTCTTCAGACTCTTTTTTCTGCTCTTGTTCTTTCTCCATCTTGATACCTCCTAAATCTTAAAAGCATGATAAATTATTTTAAATTTCTGACATAAATTTATTATTAGTTTTAATATTTTAGCTTTCGATTATAATTTTAACAAATTTTTAATAAATAGTTAAAAAATAAAAAGTTGTGCTATATTGTATTATATTGCAATATAATCATTTAAGTCTAAATTTATAAAATTTTTAATATTAATTTAACTCCATAGCTGAGAAGTCCCCCAGCTCTTACAGGTGCACTTCTCAACTTTAAGTTAAATATATTTATTTAGATTTGGTTGGTTAACTTTTTCCTAATTACTTATATGAAATAGCTTCCATTGGACATACTTCTGAGCAAGTTCCACATTCCTCTTCACCATCACAGTCTTCAGGGCGAGCCAAGAAAGCTATTTCGTCTTCGTTTAATTCAAGTGCATTATTAGGGCACTCATCAATACAAACTTCACATCCAGTACATTCCTCTTCATTTATTACAGGTATTTTCTTTTCAGACTTCTTTCCACAACACTTTTTCTCTTCACACATATTCTTAAACTCCTTTCGTGATTTATGATTTCTTCTTCTTTTTTTAAATTCTCTTTAAGTGAAAATTCTATACTAAACAAATAAAACGTTATAAATTATATAAGAAAAGGTACCAACTTTGTCAAGATATATTTTTTAAAAATTGTAGTTCAAAAGCCAGGTTTAAGTAGATCATAGGTTTCAGAAAGATACTGAGGTATTACTCTTGTTTCTGAAATCACTGGCATAAAATTTGTATCTCCCTCCCACCTTGGAACAATATGTAAATGAACATGTTCTAAAATACCTGCTCCTGCAAATTTACCCATATTGATACCAATATTAAATCCTTGAGGATTCATCCTTTCCTTTAAAACTGTGATACTTCTTTGACAAAGTGACATTAACTCAATCAAAGTCTCACTCTTTAATTCTTCAATATTTTTAATATGGTCATAAGGAGCTATCATTAAATGTCCATTGTTGTAAGGAAAAGCATTTAATATAACAAAACAGAATTTTCCTCTGTAAAGAATATAGTTTTTCTTGTCCTGATTTTCCTTGGGTTTTTCACAAAAAATACAACCCTCTTTCTTTTCCTTTAAAATATATTCCATTCTCCATGGTGCCCAAAGATGTTTCAAAAAACCTCCTTTTTAATATTATGTAAAAAATTAAGATTTTTTATGGATTCCTCTCTTTGATTATACCTGTGTTATAAAGAGCTCTTACAATGATCCAGCCTAAAAGTCCAGCAAGTATTATTCCACTAATGATTGCTACAATTCCACCAACAAGGAGTTCATAAGGTGATGTCATTTTAAATAGGAAAAAATATATTTCAACAGCTACTAAATTTGCTAAAGCAGCTCCTAAAAGTGAACCGAAAAGTTTAGCTTTATCCTTAAATAATTCAAATCCAATATCTACAAGAAGACCTTCCATTCCTGCAAAAAGAATAGCCCAGGGACCCAATCTATTTCCAGCTAACATTTCAACAAAGCCTTGTATTAATCCATAAAGAGTTGATGCTCCTCTCTTTCTAATCAAAAGCCTGGCAATTATTGGCCATACAACATACAATCCCGAAAGTGGAACCCAGGATATAGGTCCTAAGAAGGTAAAAAGTGGTTTAAAAGGCTGGATAAAAGTATACATAAAAGCACCATTTATTACTCCACCAATTCCCGCAATTATGGCCATCAATATTAAATGAAAAGTTGAAAAATAATATTTTCTTCTTTTCTTTTCCATCAATCCCCTTTCTATAATTTAATAAATTTACTTTTGTTATATTTGAATTTAACTACTCCAAGATCTTACATAAAGACTTTGGAGCTTTAGACATATTTTCGTGTCTATAAAAAATGTTTTCAAAAGTATACTACAAAACAATTGATAAAAATAAATCTAATGAAGTATTAAATCTTATAATATATAAGAATAAATATATAGAATATTAAAATAAATATTGTAGCAATGATAAAAATTTTATCTAAAGTTCTTACCTTTATTTCATCAACTATTGTTCTTTTTTCATACGCTCCAAAACCTCTGCTATCCATAGCTATCGATGCCTCCTGAGCTCTTCTAATACCACTCATAAGAAGTGGGAAAATAGAGCTTCTAAAAAGACTTAATTTTGAATATAAACCCCTTTTTGAGAATCCAACCCCTCTTACCAAGTGAGCATTTGTTATATTTTTATACTCTTCATAAACTAACGGAATAAATCTCAAAGCAGCATATAATGTATAACCAATTCTGTATGGTACTTTTGCAACTTGTATTAAACTCTGCACCATCCTCTTAGGCTCAGTAGTTAATATAAATATTATTGATAAAGAAGTTAAAATTAAAATTCTTAATGCAACTCCCATTCCTTCAAATAATCCATCATAGGTTATTTTTATGAAAGATAATTCATAAATGGTTGTAAACGGTTTAGTTGTAGTATATGGGTAAAAAAGAGCTTTATAGATTAATATAAAAAGTGCTGTAGGAATAAATAAAGACATTGATTTTATATATCTTAAAAATCCTATTTTGCCAAAAGTAAAAGCAATTATTATAACTATAATGTAAATAATTAATTGATTTATAACTGATGAATAATGTGGTTCTACATTTTTTAAAAAAGCGAAGATAGATATTAAAATAATCCAGATCATTTTATGAGTCGGATCCATCTTATGAAAGAAACTATTCGCTTTAAAATATACTATTGCTTTTCTCATTTTTAATTCCTCAACAAGGGAGATATATATTCATTTAGTTCAAACTTGTATTCATTTTAAGTCTCAAAAAGTTCTATGAATTCATCAACATCATCAACTATTGGAATATCTATTTCACCGATTTCTCTTAAAAGTCTTGATAATCTGAAAATCTGTGGCGTGTTTATATATCTTGATTTATTAATTTCAAGGAAATCATAAAGTTCAAATGTTTCACCACTAAAAACAAGTTCACCATTATCCATAACCATAACTTTATTTAGATATTTTGATGCTATATTTAAATCATGAGTTATTATTAATATGGTTAGACTATTATTATTTAATTTTTGGATTATACTCATCAAATTTGAAATATTCTTTCCATCCTGACCTGTAAATGGCTCATCTAAAATTAAAACTTCTAAATCTTTTACTAACATAGTAGCAATACTCAATCTTCTTTTTTGTCCCATACTTAGATTAAATGGATTTTTCTCAGCAAATTCCAAAAGTTCCATTAACTCTAATGTTTTTTTTACCCGCTGTTTTTTTTCTGACGCCTCGATTTTTTCGCTTTTTAATGAGAAAGCAACCTCATCATAACAGGAACTTGTAATAAATTGGTGTTCTGGATATTGAAAAACATAACCAATTTTTTTAGAAAGTTCATTAATTGATGACTTATTTATATCTAAATTTGCGATAGTACCTTCACCTGAGTCAGGCTTATTTAATCCTATAAGAAGGGAAGCAAGTGTCGTCTTTCCTGATCCATTTTTACCCATCAAAGCAACCATATCACCCTTATTAATATCAAAAGTAACATTTTTTACAGCCTTCTTTCCTGTTGGATATGTAAAATTGAGTTCCTTAACATCAATTGCCTTTTCTTCACTTTTTTCCTCTTTTAAATTTAAATGTAATTTCTTTTTAAGACTCTTAGCAAGTTCCAACCTTTCTTTCTTTTTTAGTTTTTCACCTGATCCTTTTCTCAAACTTCTGATAAATTCTATTTTATCTCTCTTTTTTAAAATTGATTCTACAGCCTCTTTAACTGTTAAGGGGAAGGGACTGATTACAAATCCCTTTCTATTTAATCTAACTGCTAATTGTGTTATTTCAGGGATCCTAATTCCCACATTTTCTAAAATATCTTCACCATATTTTTCTAAAATATATCTTGGATTTCCATCATATATTATTGCTCCATCATCCATAATAATAAGTCTATTTGCTAAATAGAGAATGCTACTTACTTCGTGCTCTATTAGCAGGACAGTTAAATTTTTCTCTATATTTAAGTTTTTAATTACTTTTATTATTCCTCTTGCACCTATTGGATCAAGATTTGAGGTAGGTTCGTCTAAAATTATCATTTTAGGGTTCATAGTTAAAACTGAAGCTATCGCTACTCTTTGTTTTTCTCCACCTGATAGCTCATAAATACTGCTATTTTTTTTTCTTGATAGAGTAACAAATTCTAAATATTTCTCTATTCTCCTTAAAATTTCATCTTTTTTAACCAATAGATTCTCAGGACCAAAGGATATCTCATCTTTCACAGTTAAGTTACACATTTGACTATCTGGATTTTGAAAGACAATGCCCACCTTATTACTTAGTTCAAAAACTTCATGCTCTTTTGTATCTAAGTTATCAATTTCTACTTTACCTTCTAATTTACCACCCAAAACATTTGGTATAATTCCGTTAATACATAGTGCTAATGTACTCTTTCCGCACCCACTTGGACCCATAAAAACTACGAATTCACCCTCATCTATCTCAAGGTTAATATTACTTATAGCAGGTTTATCTTCTCCCTGATATGTATATGTGAGATTTGATACTTTTAGAATTTTCCCCAAAAAATACTCCTACTTCAAAATTTTAATTAACGTTTAAAAATTCATATTTATTAAATAGAAATTTTATAGGAAATTTTAATAAAATTAAAATTTTTATATTAGGGTTAATAGAAATTTTTAGAATGAATAGAGAAAATAATAAATAAATTAAGAATTTTAGAAAAAGGTGGAGTCCCTGGTCGGATTTGAACCGACGACAACAGGATTAGGAATCCTGTGCTCTATCCAACTGAGCTACAGGGACTAAAAGATTATTAAATATTCAAAACTTGGTAGTATTTTTGTGAAATTATTATTAATAAAATATTTTTGTATATAATACTCTATTAGAAGTTTTTAAATTTCAATGATCATTGATATTTTAATATATACATTTATTATATACAATTTGTATATTTAAACCATGCATTAATTACCATCCCAAAAATGTTATAAAAATTTCACTTGAATAAATAAAATTTTTATGTTAACTTTATTTACAATGGTTAACAGTTGTTAACTAAAAATTTTAAATTGACTAATGTTAATTAAATATTTTTATATTATTAAAAGGTAGTCTTATGAAAGAGAATGAATATATTACTATTCCTCAGTTAGCTAAAATTTTAGGTTTAAGTAGAATTGCTGTTTATAAGAAAGTTAAAAAAGGAGAGATAGAGGCAATAAGGATAGGAAGAAATTTTGCTATATCCAAAAAATATATAGTTGATATTGAAGGTAAAACATTGAGAGATAAGGAAAAGAAAGAAATTGATAAGGCTGTAAAAAAGACAGTTAAAGAGTATGGTGAAGTATTAAAACTTTTAGGCAGAGGAGGATGAAGATAATCACTGTAAAATATATAGAATATGTTGCTTTTAGATTAGCAAAGGAAACACTATCCTTTAATGAACCAATTCCAGATTTTTCAACACGGTATCCTAATATTTTAGAAAGTTGTTTAATAACACCTTTTCAAAAATTCTCTGGAAAATCTCTTTATCCCACTCTTTTATCTAAAGCAAGCATTCTTTTTTATCTTATGATTAAAAACCATCCCTTTCAAAATGGTAATAAAAGAATTGCTATGACTACTTTGTTTGTTCTTCTTTATAGAAATAAAAAATGGATTAAAGTTGATACACAAGAATTGTACAATTTCACAGTATGGGTTGCTCAAAGTCCTGCAAAAGTTAAGAACGAAACAGTAAAAGCAGTAGAGAAATTTTTAAAAACATATATAATAAACCTCAATAAGTAGATTATTTTTAAAAGATTGCATTTGTAATTTTTTAATAGTAATAATAAATTTATACTTATATTGGATTTTACTAATTCAATACATTAATGTTTCAAATGTTTAAAATAAGGAGTTACATTGAAAAAAGAAAGCACAAAATTTGCTGATGAGGTTATATCAACAATTTCAGCTGGTGCAGTAATGAGAGTACCAGGAGTTTACAGGATTCATGGTGCAATAATTAGTGACTTAGTAAGAATGGTAAGAAAGACACCCCCTACCTCAGGAGTTAAGGTAATAAGAAAAGATGGAAATGTGGTTGATATTTATATCCATCTTATAGTTGAGTATTTAAGCTCTATTCCTGAAATTGGAAAAAGAGTTAAAGAGGAAGTAAAAAGTTTTGTTGAAAAATTAACATCAGTTAAAGTTGAAAATGTGAAAATATATGTAGATGATGTACAATATGAATTGAGCTAAAAGTTGTTAAATAAAAATATTTAAAAATACAAATTTTTATAATTGTTTATTAAATGTTAGACATGATTGAATTGATACTACCATTTATATATATATTAAAAATTTTTAGAATATAAATTCAAGCTATATTGTAAAGATTTTATAATTAACTTATAATATTTTTAATTGATAATAAGATATTTTAATTATGGATTTTATTTCATACCGTAAGTTATGTTATATTGTATATAATACTTTAGCATTCCATATATAAGCAAGGCTAAAGCCTTGGCCTACGTCATTAAATATTAAATATGATTATTTAGATATAATTAGAAGAGGAGGAAAATATTATGGCTGAAGTTTTACTGGATAAGGTATCAAAGAAATTTGGAGATGTCATAGCAGTTCGGGACTTTAGTGCTAATATTGCAGACAAAGAGTTTCTTATTTTATTAGGTCCATCTGGGTGTGGAAAGTCGACGACTCTAAGAATGATTGCTGGTCTCGAGGAGATTGATGAGGGGATTATCAAAATAGGTGACAAGGTAGTAAATGAAATGCCTCCAAAAGATAGAGATATTGCAATGGTTTTTCAAAATTATGCTCTATATCCACATATGGATGTTTATAACAATATGGCTTTTGGATTAAAGCTTAGGAAAGAACCAAAAGCAGAGGTTGATAGAAAAGTAAAAGAAGCTGCTAAGATATTAAGAATTGAGGAGTTGCTAAAGAGAAAACCAAAAGCACTATCTGGAGGACAAAGACAGAGAGTAGCAATGGGTAGAGCTATAGTTAGAAATCCCAAGGTATTTTTGATGGATGAACCACTATCAAACTTAGATGCGAAATTAAGAGTTCAAATGAGAACAGAGATAGCAAAACTGCATGAGAGAGTAGCTACTACCTTCGTATATGTAACTCATGACCAGACTGAAGCAATGACTATGGGTGACAGAATAATCATTATGAAAGATGGACTAATTATGCAGATAGGGACTCCTCAAGAGGTTTATGATAACCCAGTTAACCTATTTGTAGCAGGATTCATAGGATCTCCTGCTATGAACTTCATGGATGTAATAGTTACAGATGATTACCATTTAAGAAAGGGAGATTTTCAACTAAAGGCACCTGAAAAATGTTGTAAAGAGATTGATGAGTCTAAACTAAAGGGGAAAGAAGTAATTATGGGAATTAGACCGGAAAATCTGGAGGATTCAGAATTTACATTAATAAAGACGGAGGAAAATACATTCAAAGCAGACATAGATGTTGTTGAGCCTATGGGAAATGAAGTTTTTGTTTACTTCACTAAAGAGGGTGTTGACTTTACAGCAAGAGTAAATACTAAGACAAGAGCCAGGGTAGGTCAGCCCTTAGATATCTCTGTTGATCTTTCCAACATGCATATATTTGATAAAGAAACAGATAAAACATACATTTAAAAAATAAATTAATTATTTAATTGTTTTTAATTATCTTTTTCTTTAAGTAGAAAGGAAAATCTTTTATTCATAAGTTTCAAGTGAGTACCTTTCCAGTAATACTTATCACAGTTTGAGCAATAAGCAAAATTTTCTGTAGATTTATATGTGTATACTGGAACTTTCCCTTTTGCATTTTCTCTATCTACTTTTTCAAGAATATGATTACACTCTATACATCTGATAAGATTTATCTTTAATTCTAAATTAAGCTCTTTTACCCACTGTTTTAACTGTTTTAAAACTTTATCATCCCTGATAAATAGAAATTTCACTCTTCCATATTTAAAAGGACTTCTTCTTATCATACTGGAGTCTCTTGTTAAAACAATTCTACTCTCACTTTCCGCCTTATTCACTAGATCCCCATCAGATATTTTTTGAAAATATAAAACATCATAACCAAAAATTCTAAGATACCTGGCAAGTCTACCCAACATCATATCTGCTATAAATTTTGGCTTTTTGGTTTCATTTTCAAATGAAGATTGTTGATTACATTGCTTCATGATAATTTACAAAAATGTTAA
>JAHJRV010000138.1 GCA_018830725.1 Actinomycetota bacterium
TAATAAGTCAATTCCTTCTGTTGTTATATTCTCAGCAAAAGAACCACTACTTATGTTAAAACCTTTTTTTCTCATCTTATTGATGCTTTCTTTAGATAAGAGGCTTACTTGCCTATGCCATTTTCCTGAATGAGCATCTCCCTCTAAACCAAAAGAGTTGATTAAGCAGGAATTAACAGGTTTTTTAGAAATACCCTTATGTTCACTTATATTAATAGAAACTACTCTTCCTATTTTAACGTCAGATTTTTTACTTAATTTTTTCATTCTACTTTTGTATTAACTTTTATATAGTTTTTAATTCCTTTTAATAGTTTCTACTATTTCACCTTTTGGAGAGTGAATTTCTATATATAATGGCATTTGTCCTAAGGCATGTGTTGAACATGAGAGACATGGATCATAACATCTAATTGCTGCTTCAACACGATTCAATAAACCCTCACTTATTTCTTTACCACTTATAAACTGTTTTGCTACCATATCAACTGATTTACTCATTGCCCAATTGTTATGTCCTGTAGCAACTATCAGATTAACCTTTTGTATCACACCATTTTCATCTGTTTTGTAGTGGTGAAATAGTGTTCCTCTTGGTGCTTCTATTGTACCCACTCCTTCTCTAGTAATCCTTGTTGACTCTGTCCTTATATCTGTAGATAAAATATCTGGATCTTCTAACAGTTCTCTTGTTCTCTCAGCAGCATACAGGTCTTCTATCAATCTGGCATAGTGAAAGTACATTGAGGCCTCAACTGGTTTCCCATTATTTATGGTTTTAAAAAGCTTAAATTCGTCATTGGCTAATGGAGTACTTATCCTGTCACAGACATTTAATCTTCCCAGGGGACCAACCCTGTAACAACCTTTTGGAAATCCTTTCTTTTTATAATAAGGGAATTTAAGATATGACCAGTCTTCAACGTGCTCTGCAATATAATTAAGATAATCACTTCCATTAAACTCTTCAAGAAGATTACCCTCTTCATCCACCAATCTTACATCTCCATCGTATATTTCAAGTGCACCATCTTTTACAAGTCCCATATAACCAGATTTGAAGTTTGCAAAGCTATCAACTAATTCTTTGTTTTTACCTATCCAATCCTTTGCTATCTCAATTGCTTTTTTAATTGAATTTATTACATATTCAACTTCACTTAAAATTTTATCTCTATCCTCAACTGACAAAGCATTATTTACTCCACCTGGTACAGCAAAAATGGGATGTACCTTCTTTTTGCCCAAAATTTCAATGATGTCTTGTCCAAATTTTCTCAATTTTACTGCAACAATAGCTAATTCTGGGTTTTTTTCTATTATTCCAAATACATTTCTTATTTTAGGATCAGCATCAAATCCTAAAAGAAGGTCTGGGCTTGCAAGATGAAAGAAATGCATTGAATGAGATTGAATAAATTGACCCATGTGCATTAGTTCCCTGAGTAATTTCCCAGTTTTTGGTATATCAACTCCGATAATTTCATCACAAGCCTTTGCTGATGCTAAGTGATGGCTAACCGGGCAGATTCCACATATTCTTGGAGTTATCTGGGGCATCTCAAAGTACAATCTCCCTTCGCAAAATTTCTCAAATCCCCTAAATTGATTTACATGAAAAAGTGCTTTTTCCACATTTCCTTCATCATCAAGATGAATTGTTACTTTTGCATGTCCCTCTATTCTTGTTATAGGTTCTATTGTTATTTTTTTGCCCATTATCTACCTCCCTATTTATAAATAAAACCTTTTTAATCGTAATGTAGTAATTTTCCCTCAAGAATTGGCATTCTTCCATTTACCAATTCGTTTAAAGCATAATATATTGAATCGGCTGATGGTGGGCATCCAGGTATATAAACATCTACTTTCGCTACTCTGTTTACACCTGATACTTGATCAGTTAATTTTCCTAATTCTTCTGCTTCAGGTATCTTTCCTTCAGTAGTACTTTCTGTTTCTACATAACCTCTTTTTAAAACTTCTTCTTTAGAAATGAAATTCCTTAAATTGCATATTCCACCGAATACGGCGCAGTCACCAAGTGCTATAAGTATTTTGCACCTTTTTCTCATCTCTTTTGCTGTTTTTTCCTGGTCTGAATTTCCAATTCCACCTGATAGTATTCCAACATCAACTCCTTCCTCTGGTGGATGTTTTAAATCAGTTAATGGACTGGATGTTATCTCAACATATTTAAGTAATTCTAATATCCTTTCATCAATATCAAGTAAAGACATGTGACAACCAGCACAACTCTCTAACCA
>JAHJRV010000139.1 GCA_018830725.1 Actinomycetota bacterium
ATAAGGTTCTATACTAACCCAGGTTTTAAGTCCTGTATCATGGAGTTTTCTTAAAGAATCTATCCTCTTCTCATAAGAGGAAGAAAAAGGTTCAAACTCTTGTTTAAATTTATTATTTAGCGATACCAAGGTTATACCATATTCATTATCTTTTAGAAAACTGTTATTAAGGATTTCGTCAGGATAAAATCCCTTAGTCAAAATTGTTACTCTAATATCTTCTTTATTGAGTTTTTCAATTATATTTAAAGTAAGATCTTTAATCTCTGAGATTAATGTTCCTTTTTCCGAGTCATACATAAAAGGATCTGACATGAAAGAAAGATGGACAAAATCAATTTGTTTTTTGTATTTAGGTATTTCTTTTTCTAAAAGTTCTAATGCATTTGTAACTATCTTTGGCTTTCTCCAATCATTATCATCTCTTATCCATCCAAATTTTTTTGCCATCATCATAGCATAACAAGGGAATTTACAACCATGCATACATCCAACAATGTGATTAATTGTCCAATTTCCATATTCTACTTTCGTTTTATATAATAATGATTTTCGTTCAATATATTGCATATTATTTCACCTTCAGTTATATATTATAATATCTTTTCCTGTTAATCCCGTTTTTTTGCTTTCAATTCTTTTAATGCATATTTTATTTTCTTTTTCAAGGCTTTTTAAAGCCTTCTTGATTTCACTTTCTAAAAAAGAAGTATTATCAATATTTTCTCTGATAAGTTGAATATATTCTTTCTTGATCTCATGATATTTGTTTAAAATATATTTTTCAATTTCATTAATTCTTAATTCCGGAATATCATTAAATGTCATCTGACCTCCGCCAGATCCTAGATATTCTAACCTTCCCTTGCAATGTTGTGCAATACAAGATTTCATAACGCTACATCCTAAAACATGCTTTGTTAAATGATATAAGTAATAATAAGTTCTCTTTTTTGTCGGAAAACATACTCTACAAGAAATTACAAAATCTGCAATTTGTTTTAATTGATCTCTGTATAATTTTACAATTTCCTTCTCTCTATTTATTGTTGTATTTTTGTATTTTTTCCAATCTTCACAATTAAATAAATTATTTAAAGTTGACTCGATGTTATCAATCAAAAACCTATTAACACTGTTATACATAAAATTTATAAGGACTTCCGATTTTGTAACTTTCATAATTTTTTCTATCGTTTTAAAATTAATTTTAAAACCAAAGGGATCAATAAAGAAGAAACTGGGGTTAAATTCTTTTTCATTATTACTTAATATTGAGTTAATTGCCTTATCAAAATCACCATGTAATGGTTTAATATTAACATCTAATTTTTTATATTGAAATATTTTTTCTAAATTTTTTAAATTTTCTTCATCCTTTTCAATAATTATCATATTGACTTTTCTGAATAGGTGTTCTTTATTTTCCTTTATTTTTTCTGCTGCCAAAATTGGAGAACCATAATAAATATTTTTATTTTCATCAATATAAGCCCCACACCCAGCAAAACAATCAAAATAATTTAATGTATCCCGCTTGCCTAAAATTTTTATCCATTTATCAAAATATGTTGCAAATATTAAATGTTTTATTTTTGTTTGCTCTTCATATTTCCAAAAGAAGAAAGGATATCCTTTTAGATAGATTTTTTCCATATAACTACCATTTCCGTTTTCTTATCTATTTTCATATAATATAAAAATAATATATGTTCCTATTTAATAATTAGTATAAGTATATATTCCTTTTTATATATTTAGAATAATTTCTATACGTATTTATTGCATCTTTTGTTTTTAACTACGTTCGACAATTTTTCCTTTTTTATCTCTTGCAATCCACCGGCCATTCTCAACTGCTAATATCAATTCGTCATCTTTCTTTTTTAGGTACCATTTCCCTGGATGGCCTTTCCATTCTATCGAACCATCTTTTCCGAAAGATGTAGCCAAATCTAAAACTTTTATTTTATATTCAAAACCTTTTACTGAAATAATCTGAATGAATTCAACCCTTTCAATCATAAGATTTTTATCAACATAGTGGGGTTTTAGGGCCAAATTATCTGAATGTGCCTTAATTGCAATTGAAGGATAAAGTAAACCATTAAAAATATCATCTGAAAAATGTTTCTCAGCTAAAGCAATAGTAATTTTATATAAATATTCTTCGCCTTCATTTACATTTTTTGTAAATTCTTCATCAATAAAATTTCTAATTAGTATATTTGCTTCTTTTAATTCATCTAAAGACTTTGGCTGTAATCCCATAATATTATTATTTAAATATCCAATATTGTTTACAAGTAATCTTGAAACAGTTTTCCACCGGGAAAGAACAAATTTATCTCCTGTTTTTGCAAAACATTCAGAAAATGGCACACGCCGATCAGCGCAACAATAAAATACAGATTGCCCAGGTCGGTTAACTCTTTGATATTTAGTAATTAATTTTGCAGGAGGATAAGTTATATCTTTTATATTATTTAGTTTTTCATTGCAAATTCTGCCTCTATACAGCTTTAAACCAGGTTCATAGATAGGAGCTCTTAAGGTATATCCTACAAATAGTGGTTTTAAATTTTCTTTAATAATGTCAATATCAGCAACTTTAAGATCTAATCTTCGAATTTCTTCAATTGTTTCTTGAATTTGTTTTAAACTTAGATTTTGTATGGGTTTTTTATATTTGCTCTCCATAGATTAACCAACCAACATTTATTTCTAATTTAATTTATAGTAATAAATAATCTAGTGCTATAGAAAATGTCCCTATTTATTCTAATTTGGCCAAATTTCTTAATTGCATTACTTCTGACAAGATTTTGTATTTTTTTGAAATTTTTTTTGTATCATCAACATCATCAAGCACAGGTGAAAACAATCCTGGACCCCTTTTTGCACCATAATATGAACTACTCATTAACGAAGAAAATAAAATTAAACTTTTTTTATCTCTTTCTAAATTATATGCAGCTTTGAACACTATGTTTGATGCTATATCGGCAATTTGCAATCCTAAACTATTTTTCGAA
This sequence comes from Actinomycetota bacterium, assembly GCA_018830725.1. Classification (NCBI taxonomy): domain Bacteria; kingdom Bacillati; phylum Actinomycetota; species Actinomycetota bacterium. The sequence continues at coordinate 3,036 of JAHJRV010000139.1, forward strand.
TTGCCCCAATATATATTATTCTTAATCATTTTTGCAATATCAACACCATTTTCATCACCATATTTTTTTACCAATGGATGATCTCTTGTGTGAATTTCTTTTACAAAATAAATTGGTGATTCCCTACTCCATCCATCTAACCAACCTAGAATCAATATTGAAAAAACTTTTTCTTCCCTGCTATTGGTATTTTTCTGAACCCTATCAATTTCAAATCTCACGCTTTCCCATGAATTTTCATGGCCACGATTAGATAAAAAAAGAAAAGAGTGCTCTAAAGCCATTTTAAAACAGTAAGCTATTGAATAAATTCTGAGTGCTTGTTGATTACTTAAATTTTTATATTGCTTTGATAATAACAATAACTGATCTTGTGCTTTTTTATATTTCATTTTTATACTATAACCAGCTAAATAATCAGAAAATATTTTATTAATATTTAGGTATTGACTATTCGATAATAATGATAAATCAAGTGTTACAGGCGTAAGCGAAATACCATCAAATCCTGCTAATAAATCGCAAAAATCTTTTTTATGTTTATTAGTCAATAGATAACCTTTTGGTTCACCATTTTTTAATTCACAGGATTTCAGATTTAAAAGAAATTTTTTAAAATCACTAAAAAGTTGATTTAAGATTAACTCGGATATTGCTACACCCATTACTATTGAAACTGCGTGTTTATTTCTATCACTTGGAATAGAAAATTCTCCGGACTCATCAAAATAAAACTTCATTACTTTCTTTATCCTAATAAAATTAAAATTATTCTCCTGTAGAGAAATCAACTATTGCAAAATATAGGAAATTCAGGGCTGCACATTTTAAAACCGTAATTTCTTAAAATATAACAAAAGTACGATAATAACCCGCCAAAAAACCATCCATTGTTGTCTTTCAGTCTACAACCTACAACATAATTTTAATAGGTACATCCGATTTTTTTTATGGTCTATCTTTCTATTTTACGAGGTTTCCCCTTAGGACGTCTATCTATAATAATACCTAAAGCCTCAATCATCTGGTTAAGAAACTCCTCAGATCCTATAGGTTTTCGCTAAAAGTTACCGAATTATTGAACTGGCACACCTTCTCTATCTATTTAAAGTGCGCCCTCGTAATGAATTCTTGGTTTTCTGGCTATGTTTATCACACATCTTCATTTTTTTCAGTATATCACTATTTTGTGAACTTATTCAGCCTGAACTTCCCATCTAAAAAATCAAGATAATATTAAATTTTTTTATGCAACCCGTTATCCGTTAAAATCTTCCCCTTAATAGATATTTTTATCATCATTTCCCTTACTATATTATTGATTTAATAAAATTATCCCAGGTTTTAATGCATTTTGTAGCAAGATCAAATGCATCAATAGGACCTGATTTAGTTGTAATTTCATTTTCTAAAGCAATTGTAGGTGGTCCTGTCCCAAGATAAAGTTTAACTTTAATCTTACCAAATTTTGGGCATTCTCCACTACGATCTCCGTCAAAATGAAAATGTTTCAAGCCATTGCAGATATCCGCACAGAGCGAAAGCTCTGGATTATTATTACCGTTACGGAAACAACGTCGCCATCTGCATTAATCTAACTTACGGGGCTGTTACCCTTTCAGGAAGTACGGTTTTTCTTATGGCCTATCTGTTTCCCTGTGTACGCTTCATCTTATTGCCACCAATTTCAATGCAACACTCCATTAGACTATTAATTAAGAATATATTAAGATAAATTAAAGTTTATTAAATTAAATCAGGTACCGAATAAAGAAGGCTGAATAAGTCTATGAACACTCAAAAGAAAAACTTATATTCCGAGTAAGACCCAGCCTTCTTG
>JAHJRV010000140.1 GCA_018830725.1 Actinomycetota bacterium
ATCAATTTATTTTATACTTAAATTTTGAGAAAATAATAACAATGGTATATGATTTTTTATTGTAATCATATGCCATTTCTTTTTTAAGGAGGAGTTATGAGTAAGTTAGTTGAGTGTATTCCTAATGTAAGTGAAGGTAGAAGAAAAAATATAATTGAAGCTTTAAGAGACGAGATAATAAGTGTGAAAGGGATTAAACTTCTTGATTATTCCTCAGATATTGACCATAATAGGTCAGTTTTTACATTTGTTGGTTCTCCTGAAAAAGTATTAAAAGCAGCTTATAAATTAGCTTCAAAATCATTGGAATTAATTGATTTAAATAAACATAAAGGGGAGCATCCAAGAATAGGTGCTATTGATGTAATACCGTTTGTTCCCATTAAAGATGTTACGATGAATGAATGTGTATTGTTAGCAATAGGACTTGGGAGAAGGTTGGGAGAAAATTTGAATCTTCCAGTCTATCTGTATGAAGAAGCAGCATCTGCACCTCATAGGAGAAATCTATCTGATATTAGAAGAGGAGAGTTTGAAGAATTAAATGAAAAGATGAAAACTTTAGAGTGGAAACCAGATTTTGGTCCAGAAAAGCCTCATCCTACAGCTGGTGCAACAGTTGTAGGTGCAAGAGTACCACTTATTGCTTTTAATGTAAATCTAAATACAAGAGATGTCAGTATTGCAAAAATGATTGCTAGAGCGATCAGGGAAAAAGACTTTGGTTTTCCTTATGTTAAAGCTTTAGGTCTAAAATTAAAGGATAAAGGTTTAACTCAGGTTTCTATGAATTTAACCAATTACAAAGTGACACCAGTTTATAAAGTCTTTGATAAAATAGTAGAACTTGCTAAAGAAAATGGAGTAGAGATATTAGAAAGTGAATTAATTGGACTTATCCCTATTGATGCTATTTCACAAACAGTATCTCATTATTTGAAATTACCAGATTTTAAATCAGATAGAATATTAGAATATAAAATCTTTAAAGATTGAAAGGTGAGAGGTAATTTGAAAAAAGAGTGTGATCTTTTGATAAGAAATATTGGACAGCTTTTAACTTTGGCTGGAGATACTCCAAAAAGGGGAGAAGAGATGTCCAATTTAGCAATTATTGAAAATGCTGCTATTGCATCAAAAAATGGAGAAATAGTAGCTGTTGGAAGAGAAGATAAGATAATAGAAGAAATTAATCTTTTAAAGGATTCAAAAGAGATAGATGCCAATCACAAAGTTGTAACTCCTGGTCTAATTGATTGTCATACACATTTGGTATTTTCTGGGAGCAGGGAAGATGAGTTTTATCTTCGTATTGAAGGTAAAAATTATTTAAATATTTTAAAAGGTGGAGGTGGAATTCTAAGCACGGTAGATAAAGTGAGGAAAGCAAGTTTTGAAAATTTAATTAAAAATGGGATTAAGGTTTTAAATAACATGCTTTCATTTGGAACAACTACTGTAGAGATTAAAAGTGGATATGGATTATCAATCAAGGACGAAATAAAGATTTTAGAAGTTATAAAAAAACTAAATGAGGAACATCCTATTGAAATAGTATCTACATTTTTAGGCGCTCACGCTTTTCCTGAAGAATACAAAAATAAAGAGGAAGATTATGTCAACTTGATAATTGAGGAAATGTTACCAGTAGTAAAAGAGAAGAATTTAGCAAAATTCTGCGATGTCTTTTGTGGAGAAGGTGTTTTTAATTTAGAACAAACAGAGAGAATTTTAGATGCAGCTAAGAAATTAGGATATAAACTAAAAATACATGCTGATCAATTAGGTTATAATAGTGGAGCTGAATTAGCAGCAAAGATGGGTGCTACTTCTGCATCTCATCTTGAATACATTTCTGATGAAGGAATTAATATGATGAAACAGAAAAATGTCATAGCAGAACTTCTTCCAGGTTCAGTATTTTTTATGGGAAAAACTAATTATGCCCCTGCTAAGAAGATGATTAATAATTATATTCCACTAACTTTAGCAACAAATTATAATCCTGGTACATGTGCAATAAAATCATTGTCAATAATAATGACTTTGGCATGTATCTATATGAGGATGAGAGCTGAAGAGGTTATTACAGCTACAACAATAAATGCAGCTTGTGCTCTTGATTTACAATATGATGTCGGAAGTATTGAGGTAGGTAAAAAATCAGATATAGTTATATGGGATGTCAATAATTACAAGCAGATACCATATTTTCTGGGACTTAATTTAGTAGAAAAAGTTATTAAGAATGGAACCATAGTATTTCAGAAAAATAAAAGAGGATTTTGATA
>JAHJRV010000141.1 GCA_018830725.1 Actinomycetota bacterium
CCTAACCACAAAGCCTGTGCTCCTCGCTTAAGATAAATACTATCAGAACTACGTAACAACCAACCCAGAACCAACATAATAATTGTAGGAATAAGTATAGAGAGTATTCTACCCACACTTCCCAATGCTTTCCAGTTCAGACTTACCAAGAAAGCTAATGCTAGAAAGATAACTAAGCTACCCAGGTAAACAAAAATCTCATTAATCCCTACTCGACGAGCTGGCACAAATTCCATTGCGCTCTTTATTTCCCTCTGCTTCAAAGCTTCTGCCTGTTCATGCGAGATTAACCCCTCTCCAACCCACTCTTCAATCTTGTTTAACAAAGATTCTGACTTAACCATAATGTGCCTCCTTTTTATTAAATTAAACTTTTACACTTTAGTGAAAAATAATAAAAATCCTCACCTAATTGTTCATCTTTTGTATATGTGTTTTAGTCAATTGTATATAAATTGTATAAATTTTGAATTATATCACGAATAAAAAAAAGATTCATAATTTTCTATAAAAATCTAATTCACTTTAATTATTTATCACACTGAAACTTGTAGTTTGAATTAGCTTCCTTGATGGGAGTGGCTTGGGAGTGTTTTTACTTTAATTATCTATCCTACTGAATTTGTTACTTTTTTTAGAATTTATAAAAATTTTAAAAAAGTTATATAATTGTAGATTAATTAATAAAAAAATTTTCTAAGTTTTAATATTTAATTAAGGTAAAGGAAAATATTATGGAAAATAAAAATGCAATAGAATTGATTGAGATAAAAGGTCATATCATTGACTCTTTAATTTTACCCCAGATATTTGATGAAATTGTAGAAGCTGGTGGTGAGTTTGAAGTAGTGGAATTTGTAATAGGAAAAACAAACATTGATGAAAGTCTGGCTAAAATAAAAATTTCCGCAATTTCTCATGAAGTTTTAGACATAATTTTATATAGATTACAAAGATTAGGAGTAGTTCCAGTTAAGGTAAAAAATGCTTCTACAACCCCAGCTCCAAAGGATGGAATTTTGCCTGATGATTTTTACTCAACTACAAACATTGCCACTAAAATTAGAATCTCTAGAAACTGGATAGATGTTCAAAATCAGGAGATGGATTGTGCAGTGGTAATTAATAAAAACCAAATCCCTGAATGTGTTCGTATGTCTAAAGTTAAGAAAGGAGATCATGTAGTAATTGGTAGAAATGGGATAAGGGTAATGCCCACCGAGAGACCGAGAGAGGGCACTTTTTTTGAATTTATGACATCCTCTGTATCCAGTGAGAAGCCTAAGAGGTTATTAATAAAAGAGATAGCAAAAAGAATGAAATTGATGAAGGAAAGTGATGGCAAGATACTATTTGTTTGTGGACCTGCAGTAGTTCATACTGGTGCTAAGAAATATTTAGTTAGATTAATTAACAATGGATATATAGATGTTCTATTTTCTGGAAATGCATTAGCAGTTCATGATTTAGAGTCAGAAATTTTTGGAACATCATTAGGCATAAGCTTGAAAAGTGGAGCTGTTACTGATGAAGGTCATGGTAATCATTTAAGAGCAATAAATATTATAAGAAATTATGGATCAATTAAAAATGCTATAGATGCTGGTGTAATAAAAGATGGGATAATGCATGCTCTTATAAAAAATAAAAAGGAATATGTATTAGCTGGTTCAATAAGGGATGATGGACCCTTGCCAGAAGTTATAACAGATGTAGTGCAAGCTCAGGATGCAATGAGGAGTAAATTAAAAGATATCAAAATGGCTTTGATGTTAGCCACTATGCTTCACTCAATAGCAGTTGGAAATCTATTACCAGCAACAGTTGAGACCTATTGTATAGATATAAATCCAGCTGTTGTTACTAAATTGACTGATAGAGGAAGTTTTCAAACAAGGGGTATGGTAACAGATATAGGTCTTTTCTTAAGAGATTTAACAAATGAATTAATTAATGTTTGGTAAAATAAACTTAAATATTAAAGCTTCTCTAAATAGTATTAATTTACCATTTAATTTATTGACCTGAAGAAAAAGGGATTGAAAAGTGACTACCAGCAACTCTGCAAGGTCAGAATCTGGGTGGCTTAGAGGGGAGACATTCCCGTCCTTCAAAGCTTGCTACAAGAACCTCCCCAATTGTCCTCTAGATCTTGTGAAGTCGATGTGCATTTGTCTCACTTAGCTCATTTACACACTATCGGATATTATAATAACTTTCGTCAAAAAGGGGAATTCACTCCCTAGTCGTTTTGGTGTATAATTCTGGTAATAGGTAATGAATAACAATTAATGAGGATAGTGTTATGAAACGCATTGGTGTGTTGACGAGTGGCGGAGATAGCCCTGGAATGAACGCCTGCATAAGAGCGGCAGTGAGGACGGGTCTTGGTCTTGGGCTGGAGGTCATGGGCATCAAACGTGGCTATAATGGGCTCATAGCTGGTGAGATGGAACCCATGGGTGCACGCTCCGTGGGCGGGATAATCCAAAGAGCAGGCACCATCTTACAGACAGCGCGATGTGAGGAGTTCAAAACACTGCAGGGGAGACGCAAGGCGCTGAGAAAGCTAAACGAGTACGGAATCGAGGGATTGGTAGTCATCGGTGGTGGTGGCTCTCTGAAGGGCGCTTTAGAGCTCCACAAGATGGGCTTCCCTGTGTTGGGCGTACCAGCCAGCATTGACAATGACATCTGTGGCACTGACATGTCCATCGGTACTGACACAGCCCTCAACACCGCGCTCGATGCCATTGACAAGATCAAAGAGACCGGCTCCTCGCACGGGCGAGCCTTTCTAGTTGAGGTAATGGGGCGGAATTGCGGATATCTGGCTTTGATGACTGCGATCGCCGGCGGAGCCGAGGTCGTCCTGATCCCAGAGAAGAAGATGGCTCTGGAGGAGGTTGCTGAGATCTTAGAACAAGCTTATATAAAGGGCAAGGCCCACGCTCTCGTCGTCATAGCAGAGGGAGCTAAGTGTAAAACCTCAGAGGTAGCTGCTTACCTTCAGAAAGAGGAGGTAGGCTTTGAGGTGCGTACCACCATACTTGGTCATGTCCAGAGGGGAGGGTCACCGAGTGCTTTCGACAGACTCCTAGCTACCCGCTTGGGCGAATCAGCCGTAAAGAAGCTTGCTCAAGGGGTCAGCGGCATGATGGTTGGGTTGATAGGCAACAAAATAGAGACAACCAGCTTGGAGCAGGTAACTGAACGACATAAGGAGTTGGATATAACCTTCTATGATATAGCTGAGGTACTGGCAAAGTAAAGGAAAGTATATATAAAAAATTTTATTTATCATCAAAGATTAGTTAAGATAACTAATTTAAACAAAGGAAGGTTTTGAAAAAGGCCCAAAGACATTATTAAAGTCAGTGCCTCTAAAAAATTGTCTTGGCCAAAGTTCTGTGTTCTATGTTTAAAAGATTCTACGAAGGAGGACAGAATGGTTATTGGTCCTGGGAACATTTCAAATATTCCATACAGTACATGAAGGAAGTCCCAAGATTTAATTTCATAAAAGGATTATGGAATTTGAGGAAAAAGGGGAACTGATTATGACAAAGTTCCAAAAAAACATCAGATTGTTTTGAATATAAAGTGTGTATTAAAACTTTGATTTTTTTACAAGTTCTTTTAACTTCTTATATATTTCCTTTCTATGTCCTACAGAAATAACTATAATTATGAGTTTTTCCTCCTTAACTCGGTAAATAATTCTATAATCCGAAGTTCTTAAAGAATATAATCCAGCTAATTCATAAGACAGTGGTTTTCCTTTAAAAGGATTTGATAAGAGGGATTCTATTGAATTTTTGATAATTGATTTAATTGAAGGATCGAGTTTTTCTATTTTCTTTTTTGCTTCTTTAGTATAATTAATATTGTATTTTTTTACAGACTTCAATTTTCCTCACTCCCGAAAAACCTCTTCATGAGAGTAAAATTTTCCTGCTTTTTCATCTTCTAACCCTCTTTTGATACTTTCCATTAATTCCATATCACTTAATATTTCTAAGGTTTCAATAAGACTTTCATATTCCTCAATACCAATTAAAACTCCTATTATTTTCCCTCTATGGGTAATAGCAAAGGATTCATGAAAATCCTTAATTCTCCTAAGTAATTTAGAAAAATATGCTTTTGCCTTGCTTGTGGGAATTGTTTCTAGTAAGTTAGCCATTTTCTCCTCCTTACTGGTCTATATTTAGACCAATTTCTTAGTCAAATAAATATTATATTATTTGTACTCTTCTGTCAAGTACAAATTTATATTTAAATAAAGATATTGTAACCTACATTATGCAAATGTTTCAATCCCTTTTTAGTCAGGTCGAGTATTTCTACTTGTTATCCATTTCAATAATTTCTAAAAATCTTTTGACAAAGTTTTACTAAGAATATATAATTAACAAAAATGTTAATTATATATATTTAATATGAAGTACTTAAAACTTAGAAGACTAAAGAAAAAATTGTATTTTACAGTTGAAGATGTAGCAAGTGTTTTAAACATAAAACAATCTTCAGCACGGGTAATGTGCAGTCGCTATGCAAAAAACGGTTTTTTTATAAGATTAAAGAATAATTTTTATATACTCTCTGAAAATTGGGATAAATTTTCCCGAGAAGATTTTTTAAGAATTTCAAATTATCTTCAGGTCCCTTCTTATATTTCTTATATGACGGCTCTTATGAAATATGGTGTTACAAC
>JAHJRV010000142.1 GCA_018830725.1 Actinomycetota bacterium
AAAATTGATGTTTCATATACTCCAAATTTGCTATACATTCCTTCTATATTCATTACTGGTTGCCAGGCTTTAAACAAAGTACCCTCAGCCATTGCTTCTACCTTTACATCTACTTCTTTTAAAAGTTGAGCACATTCTTCAATCCCAGCTAAAATTGCCCACTCATATCCTTTTGGAAGGCTTTTAGCTTTTATTTCTGCTACAACGTGCTTATCAAGTTTTTTAGCTCTTAATATATCTTTTGTTCTCTTAAAATAAACATCTGTTAAACTTCCATCTAATATATCTTTTTCATCTGCAATATGAAATCTCATTGGTCTCCTTTTCTATTTCTTTTTACATTAAATAATTTCTGCTCTTAATATATTTTTCATCTGTCTTAATGCAAATTGATGATCCTCTTCATTTACTGCAGCAACACAATCTTTTAAAACTTTAACTTTATATCCTCTAAAAATAGCATCAGAAACTGTATACATAACACATATATTGGTTACTGTACCAGTAACTACAAGCTCTTTTATGCTTAATTTTTTTAAAAGAGCTTCTAATCCAGTATTATAAAAACCTGAATAGGTAGTTTTTTCAATTAAATAATCTCCTTCTTTTGGAGAAAGCTCCTCAACAACCTGAGCTCCTTTAGTTCCTTTTATTGCATGTGGGGGCCAAATCTCAAATTCTTTATCATCCTCTGCATGACTATCACAAATATAAATAACTGGAATTTTCTTTTTTCTCGCTTTCTCAATTCTCTTTTTTAAAGTAGGGATAATCTTCCTTGTAGCTGGAACCTCTAAAACTGCTCCTTCTAACACAAAATCATTTAACATATCAATGATTAAAAAAGCAACCTTACCTGTATTCATTTCTCATCACCTGTAAAACTTAAAAAATCAAGTTATTTAAATAAATTATATTAAAAGTTTTTAAATAATGTGTATTGTTAACGAGTTAGGTTAGAACTTTTAGTATTATTTCTTAATTATTCACCCCCACCCTAACCCTCCCCCATTAAGGGGGAGGAAAATTTCATTAAAATCCTTACTACATATTAATTAAGTTAATGAACCATTAAAGTTACCGTTTAATTATCTTCTCATTAAGGGAGAGTAAAATTTTATTAAACTGTAAATATCAAGCTTAGATAGTACATTTTACTTAAAATTTACTTAAAATAGCATATTAATGATATAGCAACTTTATTTTTTAATCAAAATAAATATATCATTATATCTAAAAGGTTATCATTTATTGATTTTTAGTTTAAAATTTTAGATTTCATAATAATAAATTAAAAAGAACCTGTAATTCTAATAAATTGCGTAACTTTTTAAGTTTCATAATAATAAATCTAAAAACTACTTTGTGATATAATTTTTAATCATATAAATATTATGAATAAATTAAATAAAAATGGAGGTGGAATGGATTTTAATTTATCGCCTGAGCAAAAGGCTATGCAAAAAATGTGTAGAGAATTCGCTGAAAATGAAATAGCTCCAAGAGCTCAAGAAATGGATAGAACTGGAGAATTTCCATATGACATAATAAAAAAGATGGGAGATCTTGGACTTATGGGATTACCCATTCCAAAACAATATGGAGGAGCGGGAGCTGATTATCTAACATATGCTATTGCTATAGAAGAGATATCAAGAGCAGATGCTTCTGTCGGAATCACTATGTCTGCGCATATTTCACTACCCTGTAATGCATTGCTCTATTTTGGATCTGACGAGCAAAAACAGAAGTGGCTTATACCACTTGCTAAAGGAGAAATGTTGGGAGCATTTGGATTAACTGAGCCATCAGCTGGTTCAGATGCTGGAGCAACTCAAACTACTGTAGAGTTAAAAGATGATCAGTGGGTAATAAATGGTTCAAAATGTTTTATAACAAATGCTGGAACAGATATAAGTGGCCTTGTAATTATAACTGCAATTACTGGAAGAAGAGAAGATGGTAAGCCTGAGATAAGTAACTTTATAGTTCCCAGGGGAACTAAAGGATATAGTCAGGGTCCAAAGTATAACAAAATGGGATGGCGAGCATCTGACACCAGAGAGCTAATTTTCTCAGATTGTAAAATTCCCAAGGAAAATCTTTTAGGTGAATTAGGAGGTGGATTCAAACAATTTCTACAGGTACTTGATGCAGCAAGGATTTCAATGGCTGCATTATCAGTTGGAGTAGCTCAGGCTTGCTTGGATGCATCATTGAAATATGCTAAAGAGAGAGTTCAATTTGATAGACCGATATCTAAATTCCAAGCTATCAGCTTTAAATTAGCAGACATGGCAACTAAAATAGAACTCGCAAGGCTTATGTATTATAAAGCAGCATGGCTTAGAGATAATAAAAAGCCTTATGCAAAAGAAGCAGCAATGGCTAAACTCTATGCTTCCGAAATATCAGTGCAATGTGCTAATGAAGCTGTTCAAATCCATGGTGGTTATGGTTTTATGGATGATTTTGATGTTTCAAGATATTATCGAGATGTAAAAGTAAACACCATCGGTGAAGGAACATCTGAAGTTCAGAGAATTGTAATTGCACGCCAATTAGGCTGCTAAATTTTAAAAATGAATTTTACAATTCAAGTAAAAAAGGAGGAAATTTGGAAGAAATAGTTATATTGGATGGGATAAGAACTCCCTTTGGAAGATTTGGAGGAAAACTAAAGGATATATCTGCTGTGGATTTGGGTTCTATAGTGATTAAAGAACTTATCAGTAGAAATAATATTGAAGGAGAACAGATTGATGAAGTAATTATGGGTATGGTTATACCAGCTGGAACAGGTCAAATACCAGCACGTCAGGCTGCACTAAAAGCGGGACTTCCTCCACAGACACCTTGCTTAACTATCAATAAAGTTTGCTCATCAAGCTTGAAGGCTGTCTCTTTAGCCTCACAGATAATTAAAGCTGAGGATGCTGAATTAATTATTTCAGGAGGAATGGAAAATATGAGCCAGGTTCCCTATTTAGCACCAGATGCTAGGTGGGGTTACAAGCTCTGGGATGGAAAACTTGTAGATGCAGTAGTAAAAGATGGATTATGGTGTCCATTTGGGGATGTTCATATGGGTACTCATACAGACAATGTCGCGAAAGAATATGATATAAATAGAGAAGAACAGGATAAGTGGGCATTTAGAAGTCATATGTTATGGGCAGAAGCTCAAGATGCTGGTAGATTAAAAGATGAAATATTACCAATTGAGATTCCACAAAGAAGGGGTCCTTCGGTAATTTTTGATTTTGATGAACATCCACGAAGGGATACTACCATAGAAAAATTAACAAAGTTAAAACCAGTATTTGGTGAAGATGGAACTATAACAGCAGGAAATGCACCGGGAATAAATGATGGTGCAGCTGCATTAATAGTAAGTTCATATAAAAAAGCAGAAGAATTGGGTATTGAACCTATAGTAAAAATTATAGATTATACTCAAGTAGCGACAGATCCACAATATTTCTCTATAACACCAGCTCTTGCAATAAAAAAGTTATTAGCAAAAAATGACTTAGATTTAAAGGATATTGACCTGATAGAGATTAATGAGGCATTTGCTGCAGTATCATTGGTTTGTATAAAGATTTTAAGGATAAATCCAGATATTGTAAATGTTAATGGAGGAGCAGTTGCTATTGGTCATCCAATTGGTGCCAGCGGAGGTAGAATATTGATGACTTTAATTTATGAATTGAGAAGAAGAGGATTAAAAAGAGGTATCGCAGCAATTTGTGCGGGAACTGCTCAATCAGATGCTATGTTAGTTGAAGTATAAATAACAAATTGTAAATATTCAGCGAATAGGGTCATTGTAAACAATTTTTAATATGTCGTTGCGAGGGACAAAGTCCCGAAGCAATCTCAATATTGTGTATTTTATCCAGATAAATTTTTAAAAAAGAGGTGTAACAATGATAAAGAAGATAATGGCAGTTGGTGCTGGTCAGATGGGATCTGGGATAGCTCAAGTCTGTGCTCAGTCCGGTTATGATGTTTTACTTTATGATATTGATGAGAAATTCACAAAAGGGGCAATTCAAAAAATAGATGCTTTCTTATCTAAAGGAGTTGCAAAAAGCAAATTAACTGAAGAAGAGAAAAATAAAGCACTTAGCAAAAT
>JAHJRV010000143.1 GCA_018830725.1 Actinomycetota bacterium
ATCTATAATTTTTCTAAGCACATTACCATCAATCAAAAAATGTTGACCAAGCCTTTTCTTTGGTTTTATATCAAACTCTCTTAATATCTTCTTTGTAGTAGACAAATTAACAATCATAATTTTTGTTTTTCTATTCTTGGGAAAAGTGGGTATATCTTACATATTTTAGTACCAGGTTTTAGTAGACCCCATTTTAGATCTTCAGGAATTTTACAAGATGATATTTTCTCTTTAATCCCCAGTTGAACCCAAAGTTTCTCCATAGCAACTGGCATAATTGGATATGTAACTATTGTTAGAAGTCTAAGACCCTCACATAGATTATAAATCACTGTTTTCAACTTGCTTATATTGCCTTTCTTTTCTAAAGACCAAGGTTCTGTTTTATCCACATACCAATTTGCTGAAGCCACAAATGACCAAATTGAAACTAAGGATTTTCTAAACTTTAAATCACTCATATTTTTTAAATAATTATCTAAACAAACTTCCCAGCTTTTTTGTAATTGTAAATCAAGTTCATGTGACTCATCTCTCTCAGGAATTTCCTCCCCAAAATATTTCTTAACCATAACCAATACTCTGCTAACAAGATTTCCTAGGTCATTTGAAAGATCAGAGTTAAATCTGTTTACCATAAGTTCATTGGTATATGTTCCATCATTACCAAATACTATCTCTTTGAGTAAGAAATATCTAACTGGATCTACCCCATATTTACCAGCAATCTCATATGGGTCTAAAACTATTCCTTTTGACTTTGATAATTTTTCCTCACCTTTAAGTAAAAATCCATGTGCTGCTACAGTTTTGGGAAGCTCAATGCCTGCTGACATCAAGAGAGCAGGCCATATTACTGCATGAAATTTTATAATATCCTTTCCTATAATATGATAATCTACTGGCCAAAAAACATTAAATTTTTCTCCACCGGTCAGGGCTCCTAAAGCTGAAATATAATTTAATAAAGCATCTACCCATACATAAGAAACATGCTTTTTGTCAAATGTTAGAGGAACTCCCCATTCAAAAGTAGTACGGGAAATAGAGACATCATTTAGTCCTTGTTTTATTAAACTTACTACCTCATTTCTTCGAGTTTCAGGGATAACAAAATCTGGGTTTTTTTCTATATGTTCTAACACTTTATCCAAATATTTTGATAATTTAAAAAAGTAGTTCTCTTCCTCAACTATTTCCACATCTCTACCACATTCAGGACACTTCCCATCTATAAGTTGAAATTCTGTTAAAAAATTTTCTTCAAATACACAATACCAACCTTTATACTTCCCTTTATAGATATCCCCTTTTTCCCATAATTTTTCAAAGAATTTCTGAACAATTTTTTTATGTCTTTTTTGAGTTGTTCTTAAAAAATCGTCATTTGAAATGTGAAAATATTTTAAAAGTTTAACTACTTCATCAGACATATAATCTACATATTCCTTTGGATTTTTTCCACAAGATTGAGCTGCTCTTTCAACCTTTTGACCATGCTCATCAGTTCCAGTTAGAAAAAATACATTTTCTCCCAATAATCTATGATATCGAGCAAGAGTATCAGCAAGAACAAACTCGTAAACATGTCCCAAGTGAAGTTTCTCATTTACATAATATATTGCTGTAGTAACATAGAAGTTTTTATCTGTCATTTTATTTCCTCTCAATTATAAAACTTACTAGTATAAATATTTCACCTTTAATTTCTCTTTCCTGTAATTTTTCTAAAAGTTTAGAAACAGTTCCTCTCATTATCTCCTGATAAATTTTTATAAGCTCCCGCACAGTGACGCATTCTCAAAGGTTTTTTATTTGGAACTAATTATAATTGAAAATTTATTTTATGTCTTTCCTATTCAAGCATATTCAGTTTATTTATGAGTTTTTAGTAGTGTTAATTATTTTACACCTAGCAGTGAATAACTCTCTCTGAAAATATAGAGTGTTAATTCAATTATGTTTTGCAAAAATAACTTCTATAAAGTTACAGGAGTATAAATTCAATTATTTCTGGTAAAGAATAATCTCCTGTAAAGCCAGGAGAGAAAATTGTTAAAAATTAAAAACATATTTATAATTCATTTAAAAATAGTATATATTATCTATTACAGATTATATAGGCAAGAAAGCTCTCGGTTTTAGCCGTAGAGATGAATTGAAAGTTATAAACCTAATTAAATAGGAGAATTATTATGAGATATCCTTATCTGATTGTTGATTTAAATAAGATTGAGAAAAATGCAAGATACATTACTAGCCTTTGTAATAAGATTGGAATTGAGGTTGTTGGGGTTACTAAAGGATGTTGTGGAATGCCTGAGGTCGCCAATGCAATGCTTAAGGGAGGAGTAAAATTTATTGGGGATTCTAGATTAGATAATCTGAAAAAAATAAGAAGTTCAGGTTATAAAAAAGAACTAATACTTTTAAGAATACCTATGGAAAGCGAGTTAAAAGATGTAGTTGAGATAGCTGACATAAGCCTAAACTCAGAAATTAATACTATAAGAAAAATTTCAGATATATCTAATAAAAAAGGTAAAATTCATAAAATTATTTTGATGATAGATTTAGGTGAGTTAAGAGAAGGTATATTACCAAAAGACACAAAAGATTATATTAAGCAAATTTTAAAATTGGATGGAGTTATATTATCAGGAATTGGCACTAATCTTGCATGTTTTTCTGGTATTCTCCCCACATATGAAAATATGAAGGAACTTGTTGATTTAAAAAATGAATTAGAAGATTTTTTTAATATAAAAATATCCGTTGTTTCTGGAGGAAATACCAGTGCTTTAAAATTAATTGAGGATAACAATTTACCAGCTGGAATTAACCAATTCAGAGTTGGTGAAGCAATACTCACTGGAACAGACGTAAGTGGAAATAGAATAGTACCCGGGACCTATCAGGATACTTTTATCTTAGTTGCTCAAACTATTGAGCTAAAAGAAAAACCTTCCTTACCAAGAGGTAAACTAGGAAGAGATGCTTTTGGAAATATCCCAAAATTCATTGATAAAGGATTAATTAAAAGAGCAATATTGGCACTTGGTAAACAGGATGTAGATATAAAAGGATTAACTCCACTAATAGATGGTGTTGAAATTGTTGGAGCAAGTGGTGATCATTTAGTTTTGGATGTTACAAAATCCTCTCAAGAGATTAAGTTAAATCAGGAAATAAGATTTACTTTAAATTATAGTGCTCTTCTTTCAGCCTGCACATCCCCTTATATAACTAAAATATTTCTCTCAAATTAACTTGCTTATATCTATTAAATAGCTCTTCACAAATTTTATCCTTACTTTATATTTATCCTTATCTTATTTGTGACAAACTCTTAGTATCGTGAATGAATTCAAAATTTGCATTTGAACAAAGTGAACAGATACACTTTTACACTCAAAATTATAATGACAAGCCTATATTTACATACAAGAAAACAAAATAATAAGTACTTATTGTATAAATTATAAATATAACTTATAATTAAATAATTTTTGATTATAAATAATATTTATAAAAACTTAAAAAATACTCTACTTATAGAATATAAATAAAAATAAAGTACTTACAATATCACTAAAAATATTGGAGAAATTATGAAAGAAAAAATACAACTGACTCAGTATTCAACAAAAAGTGGTTGTGCTGCAAAAATTAGTGCTACCGATTTAAAAGAGATAATGAAAGAGGTACCATTGGGTAGAGTTGACGAACTTCTTGTCGGAACTGAACATGGTGATGATGCTGCCGCTTTTAAAATAGGCAGCGATATAGCCTTGATACAAACAGTTGATTTTTTTACACCAATTGTGGATAGTCCCTATCTTTTTGGACAGATAGCTGCAGCCAATGCTTTAAGTGATGTTTATGCCATGGGCGGTAAACCTATTACAGCCCTTTGTCTTGTAGCTTTTTCACCAAAGTTAGGACATAAGGTTTTGGAAGAAATATTAAAAGGTGGAAGAGATAAGATAGAAGAATCAGGTGCTGTTGTAGTCGGTGGACATAGTTTAGAGGATAGGGAACCAAAATTTGGTTATGCAGTAACAGGAATAAGTCATCCAGATAAAATTGTGACAAGTGCTGGTGCAAAAATTGGTGACAAACTAATTTTGACTAAACCCATAGGGTTAGGAGTTTTAGCTACAGCATTAAAAGGTGAGATTATAACAGAAGAAGAGATGATGGATGCAATTGATAATGCAAGAACTCTGAATAGAAAGGCATCTGAAGTCATGATTGAAGTTGGTGTAAATGCTTGTACTGATATAACAGGTTTTGGACTTTTGGGTCATCTTTTTATAATGCTTAAAGCGAGTAGTAAATCAGCAAAAATTTATACACAAAAAGTTCCAGTATATCCTAAAGCTTTAGAACTTGCTCAAATTGGATTTGTTCCAGCAGGAACTCACGAGAACAGAAGATTTGTAAAAAACTATGTTGAAGGTGAATCTGCTAAGGATGGTGTTTTAATGGATATATTAAATGATCCCCAAACAT
The DNA here is from genome assembly GCA_018830725.1 of Actinomycetota bacterium. Classification (NCBI taxonomy): domain Bacteria; kingdom Bacillati; phylum Actinomycetota; species Actinomycetota bacterium. The sequence goes on from JAHJRV010000143.1 coordinate 4,516, forward strand.
CAGGGGGTCTACTGATATCAGTTTCAAGTAAAAAATCTGACTTATTAATTCAAAGATTAAAAGAAGAGAGTGTTAAAACAATTGCAATTGTAGGCGAAATTATTAGAGGGAAAGGAGGTACTATAAAACTCACCTAGAAATTTTATAAAATATCATTTTGAAAAGAGATTTTATTAAATAAGTATTAATCTTGTTTTAAATTAATAGAAAGTAGATCAAATTTAAAACAGATTCAATCAAATAGTCTATTTTATTTTAAATTAATAGAAAGGAAATTAAAGATGGTGAAAGAGGTTGATGTTAGAGGTCTTTCCTGTCCACTTCCAGTGATAAAAACAAAAAAGGCTTTGGAAGAAGAAGGCGATGAGACAATTTTAATATTAATGGATACCAAAGTATCAGTTGATAACATAAGTAGACTTTTAAAGAGCATTGGACACAATTTCAAAATAGAAAAGAAAGGTGATATTTATCATTTACTAATTGAGAGAGAAGAAAAGTAGCTAGAGAAGTAGTTCAAAGAAATAAAATAAAGAAATAATTATTATTTTAAAAGTTGAGAAAGGAGAAAAGTAATGAACTGGAAAAAGTATTTAATATGGATTACTGGAATTATTGTTGGTCTTTCAGCAATTATTTTAGGTTATTATGGAAATCCTTCTAATATGGGTTTTTGTATTGCTTGCTTTCAAAGAGATATAGCTGGTGCATTAGGACTACATAGAGTAGGAGTTGTCCAATATATCCGCCCAGAAATAATTGGTATAGTTTTGGGAGCCTTTATAGCTGCAATAATTCACAGAGAATTTAAGCCACAGGGAGGTTCATCACCAGCAACAAGATTTATTCTAGGAATCTTTGTAATGATAGGAGCATTAGTATTTTTAGGGTGTCCTCTCCGCATGACAATAAGGCTAGGAGGTGGAGATCTAAATGCATTAGTTGCCCTTATAGGCTTTATAGCAGGAATATGGTTAGGAGTTATTTTTCTTAAAAAAGGTTTTTCTCTCAAAAAAGCAAGTAGTGTTACAAAATTAGATGGCTGGATTCTTCCATCTATTATGATTATTTTATTATTGCTTTTAATATTTGCTCCTGTATTTAATAAGGAAGTTGGTGGACCGATATTTTTCAGTGAAAAAGGTCCTGGTTCTCAACATGCACCAATACTGCTTTCTATAATAGGCGGATTATTAGTAGGATACTTTGCTCAAAGGTCAAGAATGTGTTTTGTTGGTGGTATTAGCGATTTCATTCTTATCAGAGAAACATATTTACTAAAAGCTTTCATAACCATATTCTTTATAGTTCTAATTGGAACTTTAATAATGGGAAATTTTAAACTTGGCTTTATTGAGCAACCTATTGCTCATAACCAGCATATATGGAATTTCTTAGGAATGTCTTTAGTTGGTTTAGGTTCAGTTCTCCTTGGTGGATGTCCACTTCGTCAACTAATTATTGCAGGTACAGGTAATAGTGACTCTACTTTAACTGTTTTAGGAATGATAATAGGGGCAGCTATTGCACATAACTTTATGTTAACTGCCTCACCTAAAGGGGTTTCAATTTATGGACAAATTGTAGTTATTTTAGGATTAGTAATAGCTATTTTAATAGGCTTTTTGAACAGAGAAAAATAAATGAAAATGTCATTCCTTCGTTGCACTCAGGATGGTGTCTGAGCTTTATTTTTAAAGTATAATTATTTAAAAAGAAAATAGGTGAAAACTAATGAACATTATTCAATTAAAAAGTTTTGTAGAGATAGTAGATAGCAAAAGTTTCTCCAAAGCTGCTAAAAAACTTGGAATATCTCAACCAGCGCTATCCATGCAATTGCAAGCATTAGAAGAGGAGTTGGGTACTAAGCTTTTAGACAGAACTACTAAAACTATAAAAATAACTAAAACTGGAAGAGAAACCTATAAATATGTAAAAAAGATATTATCTGAACATAAAAATCTTCTTAAAGCGATAAGGGTTGAGGAGGAAATAGTTAAAGGGAAAATAAATATTTGTGGTAGCACTATACCTGGCGAGCAAGTTCTTCCTTTTATAATTGGTAGATTTAAAAAACTTTATCCGCAAGCGGACATAAAACTGTTTATCAGTGATTCCTTAAAAGTTATAAATGCTGTAAAAGATGGAATTTATGATGCAGGAGTTGTAGGAGTAAAAATTAAAAATGAGGATTTAGAGTTTAAAGAATTAATTGATGATGATCTTATATTTATTGCTTCAAATGAATTTATCAAGCAATCAGGAAATATTTTCAAACTAAATGATATTAAAACTATACCCTTTATATTAAGAGAAGAAGGTTCAGGAACAAGACTTACTTTTGAAAGAAATTTAAAAAGACATAAATTATCAATAGATGATTTAAATATTGCGTTAGTATTGGGAAGCTCTCAAGCAGTAATAAATGCAGCTCAAGCAAATTTAGGAATCACAATAGTTTCAAAATTTGCTACTCGAAGAGCACTTCAATGTAAAGAGATATCAGAGATAAAATTCAAAAACTTTATAGTTAAAAGAAAGTTGCACTTAGTTAGAAATAAAAATATAGAGATGACTCCACTCTTAAATGAATTTATTAATTTTATATTGTCATACTCCTCCTCAAATTTAATAAATAAACTATATAGAAGCTACTCATTAAACTGAGTTAACTATAAAATAACATTGATTATTAGAAATACTGATAATATTATAAAAAATAATCCAGTTATTAGCTTTACTTTTGCTACATTACTTCTCAAGAAATTTTCAATCTTTTTAGAAGATGCTCCAATATAATAAAGAATAAAAATAATTATCAAAGGTAGAATAAACATTAAATTATATAGAATTAGAAAAAAATATCCCTTAAATTTTAAATTAGGAATTGTAAGTATATAAGTAATTGTTGGAAGATAAACCTGTCCAGTGCAAGCAAACTCCAATATAGAGACTACTAACCCCACTAAAAAAGCTGATATAAAGAATGATCTCGCTTTACTTCCCTTTCTAATAGTCTTATGTATTTCGCGTTTTAAAAACATGGGAAGTTGTAAGATTGTTTTATTTATTTGTCCTTTCTTCGCTCTAAAGTAATCTACAAAATTTAGGACTCCTAAAACTAGTGCAATTAAAGCTGTTATTATATAGACGATTCTTGAAATCGCTGAAAATGCTTTTAAGCTTGTAATTATTCTTAAAAATCCAACGCCAAGAAGTAGATATGCTAGAAAAACTGCTAAACTAAATGATATACCTATCAAAATTATTTCTCTTTTACTCCTGCCAATATATGTTAAATATGATATGAAAAAAATTATTGTGGCAAATGCACAAGGGTTAAATCCGTCAATAATTCCTGCCAATATAAGTGGAAAAATAGTATACCCTTTAAATCTTTCAATTATATTTTTTGGTGCTTTTTCCAAATAATTTTTAGCTAAATGTTCAGGTGAATCAGCGCCTATTTTTAGATATTTTTTAATCAACTCTTCGACATTAGTTAAATTTATCTCTCCTTCTATTAAATAATCATCACCTATAAAGATTGCTGGGGCTTTAAGCCAATTCTCTTTTTCCACTCCATTTCTTTCACACAGTGACTCAAATAACTTAATATTTTTACTATCCAAGGTATCATACTCTTTGACAACCAGGTTAACATATCTGTCTTTTAGTTGATTAAGTAAATAAAAAACACTACCACATTTCTTGCATCCCGGCTGATAAAAATACGCTACATAAAGTTCCTTAGCTTCCTCAGTAACCTTAGTAGTTTCTTCTATAACTTCAGTTGGTTCTTCCTCAGTTTCAACTTCAGGAAATTCACAACCACCTTCTTTTAGAATCCTATCTATTTCTGCTTCAAGCCTAGTTTCTATCTCATCTAATCCTGATAACATAACATCATTGATCACAACTGTTGGTAAAAGTGGATCTGAATAATTAAGTTTTTCACTAAATCTGTTCCATAGAAGATACTCCTCTTGATTAAGTACATCCAATATCTTTACTTCTATTTTTTGCTCATATTTTTCAAACATTTTTGGCAAATATTCATTCTTAAACTCTTCACAGTTTTCACATTCTGGGGATGAAAAAACATAAAATTTTACTTTTATTTCTTGACTAAATCCAGTTGCATAGATTAAGTTAAAAAATAGAGCTATTAATATTGTGAGAAACAATAGCTTCATAATCTTCATTCTAAATAATTCTATAAATTTAGTCTTTAATAATTTTATAGGTTTCATTTTCATTCTTGAAATTAAAATTTAGGTGGAAATAGATAATTTTTTAAATATTTTAATTCATCCTTAAATATTTTAATTTATTTTAAAATATATTAAATCCTTTTTAAATATCTAAGCTATTTCTTAATGTCTCAATTCATTGGAGAACCTCATGCAGTTTCTAAATATCTTGAACCTATCTTTAAATTTATGCTCTTCGCTTTATAGTCGAGGAAGAACTGCACCATATCCCAGGATTCTTAAATATAACGTAATGATGCAAAGAATAAATAAAAGAAATATTATCACAAAATCCTTATTTTTTAACTTTAACTGAAAGTAAAAAGTTCGATCCTTAGTCAAATTGAAACATTTTGATTCTAAAGCCATTGCTTGTAAATTTATATTTCTAATTGCATAAATCAATATAGGAACAAGTAGAGGAATGAACTTTTTCATTCTAACTATAATACTTCCAGACTCAACATCTAAACCTCTTGAAGTTTGAGCTTGAATTATTGTTGAACCTGCACCAACGAAGGCAGGTAGTAGCCTAAAAGCGGTAGAAATAGAAAATGCTAATGGGTATGGAACTTTAAGTTTAATTAGAGCAGTAGTAAATTCTTCAATTCTTGTTGTAGAAAGAAAGGTGACTCCAGTAATTAGAAATATAGCTGTTCTAATACCCATTGCAAGTCCGTATAGAATTGACTCTAATGTAAAATTAATTATCCAAAATGAAAATATTTCTGTAGGTCCCCTTATAAAAAATGGCCAAAGAAGCGTAGAAAATGCAATTAGAATTAAAAAAATATATCTCAAATTCCAAATGTTTTTTAAGCAATTTCCTATCCAAGCTATCAGAAGAGTCAAAAAAAGAATTGGCAAAAGGTACAATGGATGGTTAAAAACTAATCCTAGAGTAAAAAATAGTGCCAAACAAAAAATTTTGGTTCTTGGATCCAATCTATGTATAAAACTTTTAGATGGAGTGTATAAAAAAATACTCACTTAGTCACCCTTTAAAAAATTTATAGAGTCTATCATCTCTTCAACATTTAGAACAGTAATTCCAAGTCTATTACCAAATCTGGTTATTTGTGGTGGTTGTAAATAAACCTTCTTTAAATTCTCCTCTTTGGAGAATATATCTCTTGTTAAATCATCCATTAATAATCTTCCATCATCTACTACAATAGTTCTATTAGCGTACTTAGCAACTGTATTCATCGAGTGTGTGATAATAATTACTGTATGTCCCTTTTTATTTAAATTACATATCATTTCCATCATTGATTTTTGCTGTATATAATCCAAACCAGTTGTTGGCTCATCTAAAATAAGAATCTGTGGTTTTACTGCAAGAACAGATGCAACGGCTACTCTCTGTCTCTCCCCTTTAGTTAGAGTAAAGGGATCCATTTCTTCAAATCCCTCTAAATGAACTGATGATAAAGCTTGCTTCACATTTTCCTCTATCTCCTTTTCACTAAGACCATAATTCCTTGGTCCAAAAGAAACCTCTTCCCAAACAGTTTTAGCAAAAATTTGATGGTCAGGATTTTGAAAAACATACCCAACAATTTTTCCCAAATTGCTTCTGGTCATTTCTTTTGTATCTTTACCAAAGATTTCAACTTTTCCAATTGTTGGATAAAACAGACCATTAAAATGCTTTACTAATGTTGTTTTACCAGAACCATTTTGCCCAATAATAGCAACAAATTCACCCTTATATATCTTTAAATTTATATCTGAGACTGCCTTTACTCCAGTAGGATAAGTGTAGGATAGATTATCAACATTAACTGCTATCTCATCTTCTATTTTTTCAAAATATTTCCTATCTTTTTTCCTTAGTAAGTCTATTGCATTTTCCTTAATTTTAAACTTTTTATCAAAATATGATATTCCTTCCTCTAAATTTAATGGAATTTCATTTCTCCTTATATGAGGTAAAAGTTTTTGATAAAATTCATTAACTTGTATAGGAGCTACACCTGCTTCCATTAATAATTTTGTGTCACAGACTATTCTTTGTGGTGTTCCTATTCTTATCATCTTACCATTATTTAATAAAAGCATCTCATCTGAATTTAATGCTTCCTCTGTATCATGTTCAACTAAAATCATTGTTGTTCCTATTTCGCGTAGTCGTTTCGCAAGTTGTAGAACCTCAACTTTCCCTATAGGGTCTAAATCAGTGGTTGGCTCATCGAGAGCAAGGATTTTTGGTCTCATTGCTAAAATTGAAGCTATGGCTAATCTCTGTTTCTGACCCCCAGATAAAGTTGATGGTTCCCTGTCACGTAAATTATCGAGTCTTACTAATGGCAAAATTTCATTTATTCTTTTTTTAATCTCTTCTCTCTTCACACTTAGATTTTCTGCCCCAAATGCGATTTCCAATTCCACATTTGTTGAAAAAAGTTGAGCTTCAAAATCCTGAAAAACAATACCCACATCTCTTGATAAATTCTGAACTTTAGTCATTCTAATATCTTTACCCAGTATAAATGCACTTCCTTCTAATTCCCCTTTAACGAATTTTGGAATTAGAGAATTAAGACAATAAAGCAGGGTTGACTTACCAGCGCCAGTATGACCCATCCAGACTACATAGTCACCTTCATCTATCTGAATTGAAATATCATCGATAGCTTTTTTATCAGAATCTCTATATGTAAATGAAAGATTATTAAATTCTATAATTGCCATATTAAAGATGTTTTACAACAGTTTTTAAAATTAACAAAATAAAATATTAATTAGAGAGAAATTATACAAAAAAGTAAGTTTTTTGTAAAAATTTAAAAATGCTATAAAAAAAAGGGGAGGTGATTAATGAATTTAAAAAACTTGAAAATTATTAATTTTTATAATATATACGAATGTTAATATTTTACATTTTGATAAATAATAAGGCTAATATTTCTATATGTTGATAAATACCAAGGTTAATAAATATTAAGATTTTCTATATTATATTGTAGGGTAACCTTTTATAATTGTTTATAATCAACACTAAAGTTTTTATATGCAAGGCTAAAACCTTGCCCTACTTATTCGTTTCAGCTTATAAGAGCATTGCCTATTTTTATTAAGTGAAATATTACACTTTAAAGGATATCATTTCCTGCTTTACAGAGAGAGATATATATTTACTCCTCATAGGCTTTCTAGTCACTTACAATCTAAAAATAAATGAGTCCCCAAAGTAAATCAGATTAGGGACCCATTTAAAATTTTTACAATAAGAACATTGCAACTATTATTGCTACTATAAACAGTGCTATTGTACCAATAATTGCTCCCGCTGGAAGAATAAATACTCCTAAAATCCAACCAACAACACCACCAATTAACATAAGTAAAGCACCAATTTTGGGTAATATTGGTTTAGCGATATCTTCCTCTGCCATTACATCTTTCCAATATAGTCCTATTTTCTTTACTCTACCCCATACTAAAAGAAGTAGAATACCTCCAACTATGTGAGCTGCTGTATTATTTGATGTTATTATTGTACTTAGTACTTTGAATGGTACCAATCCCAAAACCTCAAGACCCCAAGCAATAACTACTGCGCAAACAGCAGCAGAAATAAAGCCAATAATTATGAATTCTACCCATTGTCTAACTGTTCTCATTCTTGGTTCTTCTCCTGAAGAGATGGGAAATAAATGACCCCATATCTTGTAGGGAACAAATCCGAGTAAAAAGTTTCCAATAAAACCAAAAAATGAACCAGGACCTAAGGTTCCAAAAAAATCACCAATTAGATTACCAAAAGCACATCCCCATGCTGCTGCGGGTCCAAAGAGAAGTGAGAATGCTATGGGAAGAATATTTGCGGGTCTGATTTCAGTTATTCCTGGTACAATGACAATTCCTGCTTTAAATGCAATCAATACTGCTGCATATAGCGCTGCACATAATGAAGTAAGAAGAATCATTCTTACATTTTTCCACATTGTTAAAATTTCTTTCAATTTCTCCTCCTTTTTTAGAAATTTTAATTAAAGTATTTCAGATTTTTTCCCATCACCTCCTTTTCAATATTATCTTAATTTTTCTTTTTGAATTTTAGATGAGAAATATAATAAAAATGTTGCAAAGATAAATAAAAATAATTTTTAAATTATCATAAATTATGTTTCTATATCTTTATAATAGCAGAGTTTTTCAAAATATCATAATTATTTTTTTAGAGTTCATTAATAGCAGCATTTTACTGATAGTACTTATTTATGAACAGACAGAACAGTTTTTATCTCTTTCTGTCTTTATCATATTCACTTCATTTTCAGAAAGATCAATTAACATCATCTTATTAAATAGAGGTTTCCCAACACCAGTTATATACTTTATGACTTCATTTGCTTCCAATATACCAAAAAGTCC
>JAHJRV010000144.1 GCA_018830725.1 Actinomycetota bacterium
GATGCTGTAACAGAAGAGGAAGTTCTTAATTTTATACAAAAAGTAGGACATCCAGTATTAGAAATGGAATCAATGTTCTAAATTAGATTTACAAGATAATAAAAATATTAAATTCTAATTAAAGAAGAAGTATCAAAAGATTTGAGCATAGTTTTTCCCCTCTTTTTACTAGATTCCCCTCCCTTTATGGGAGGGGGTAGGGGGAGGGTGAAATGTCTTCGAAACCATGCTACAAATCTCTAAAAATATAAACTTTATAAAAATAAAATATTTGGAGGTTATATTGGAAAAGGAAGTATTAATAACTAAAGATATGACTATTGGAGAAGTTGTAACTAAATATCCTCAAACTATGCCAGTTTTTTTTAGCCATGGTCTTCCATGTGTGGGATGCCATGTTGCTCAATGGGAAAGTGTAGAGGAGGGAGCACTTGCCCATGGAATTAAAGATGTCAAAAAATTAGTTGAGGATTTAAACAAGGTTGCTGAGCAAGTTAATATTAAATAGAAAATATTAACATAATATTTTCTTAATCTATAGTATTCTCTTAAATATCCACATTAGGAGTTAGTTTGAATCAAAAGCTATTTGAAAATTATGAATTTATTTTCATAGTAGTATTTGTTCCATTAATCATAATAATTTTGTTTTATTTATTACAAAAATTTATTAATTTCATTTCTGGTAAATCAACCACTACTAAATCTTCTACAAAAATGCATCCAAAAAGTTACAATTTGCAAACATTTACTATAAGCTATTTAGAACCTATTCTTATTGTGATAATACTTTTTTATGAGGTAGGTTTATTATTTTTTGGAGGTTTAATAGTGTTGTCTTCGCTTAATGGAAAATTTATAGCCATGGTAATAGCTATATTAATATTTTTATTTATTATAAATTTATTATTAATATATAAAAGATTTACCAGGATAAATAAAGCAAAGAGACATGGATAATAACCCTAAACATTTAAGAAAAATTAAATTTCTGAATAGATTAAAAAATTGGGTGAAGTTAACATCTATAAATGTATATTGCTTTTCATCAGGATGTTGTGGAGATGAAATTTTGGCAACTTATGGTCCAGTTTATGACCTTGAGAGATTGGGAGTAAACTTTGTCTCTTCTCCAGAAAGAGCAGATGTCCTAATGATAGCGGGAACCATCACCAAAGAAATGAAACCCATCTTAGAAGATTTATATAACAACATTGAAGACAAGACAGTGGTAATAGCGGTTGGCTCATGTGCAATAAATGGGGGCCCTTTTTACAAAAGCGATTATATATTAAATGGAGTAAAAGAAATTTTTAATGTGGACCTTTATGTACCAGGTTGTCCACCAAGACCAGAAGCAATTATATATTCAATTTTAAGATATAAGGAAAGGTTTAAGTAACAAGCCGAAAATATTAATAAAATATTGAATTTTTAAAAAAGGGTGTAAAAAATAGATACTTATAGCATATATATTGAGCCTAAATTTATGCCATTTGGATTTCCCATTGGACTAAATATTAACTTAAAAGAAGACGTGGTTATTAATTTGAATCCAGATTTTGGATATTTAAAGACTGGTGTTGAAGAAATAATTGAGGGCATAGAAATTGACAAGGTTATTCCATTTATTAATAGAGTTGATACTAGCAGTGCGATATCTGTCGAACTTGCATATTGTATTGCCTTAGAAAATTATTTCAAAATAGAGGTACCCATAAGAGCAAAATTTATTCGGGTAATTCTCAGTGAACTTTCGAGAATATCCAGTCATATACTATTTTTAACCAAGTTAGCGAATGCATTGGGTATGAATATGCCACTTCATTATTGCTTGAGAGAAAGAGAAGAAATACTTCATCTTATCGAGGTTGCAACAGGATCGAGACTAACTCCAAATTTTGTAAGAATTGGGGGTATAAAAAGTGATTTGAGCAAGCAATTTTTTGACAAATTAAAAGAAATGTTAAAGGGTTTTAGAAGAAAGGTTCATGAGATAAGAGTATTTTTCTTAGAGAATGAGCTGGTAGTTAATAGACTAAATAATTTGGGTATTTTGGTAAAAGAAGATGCTATTAAATTAGCTATTAGTGGTCCAAACTTAAGAGCCTTGGGAGTATCCCAGGATATTAGAAAAAATGATAATTATGAAATATATGATGAGTTAAATTTCAAAGTTCCCATTGGTGATAGAGGAGATAGTTTGGACAGATGTATGGTTAGAATAGAGGAAATAGAACAATCTATTTCTATTATTTCACAGGCTCTTTATAAAGTGCCAGAGGGAAAAATAAGAACATATGGTGTAGTTAATACTCATTTAACGGAAAATATATATAGCCATGTTGAATGTCCCCATGGTGAACTGGGTATGAATATATCAGTAAGTGAGGGTAGAATAGCTAAAATAAGCATAAAAGGACCTTCATATAATAACCTGTTTGCTTTTTCAAAAGCAGTTATAGGTGAAATACTCGAGGATATTGAATTAATACTGGCAAGTTTTGATATCTGTGTGTGCGAGGTAGATAAATGATTTTAAAAGCTTTATATTTCTTATTATTTCTATTTTTAGGACTATATATAATTATATACCTTCATAAGAAAGCACTAGCTCATATGCAATCAAGAAGAGGTCCATTACAAACTGGTTTTCATGGAACTTTACAAATATTTTCCCAAATTTTGAAAACAATTTTAAATTGGCCAAAATTATTTACTAATTGGCAAGATCTATCTAATAACATTGGAGTGATGATCTCACTTACATTTGCCATATTAGCCTTTCTGTTAATTCCCCTGACAGAAGATATTTTCTTAATGAATATTGAGATGTCCCTGCCACTTTGTCTTTCTTTTATTATGATATCCAACATGGGTGCATTTCTTTCAATTAAGAAAGTTAAATTAAATACGAATAAAATGGCAGGTTTATTAGATAGGATATCTACTGTTCTTATATTTAGCATTCCATTATTCATATCATCTATGGGACCTGTAATAGTTTCGTCATCTTTTAATCTTTTTGAAATAGTTCGAGCGCAAAGTAGATTCTATAACATCTTATACCAACCATTAAGTTTTATTGTTTTTTTATTAAGTTGTTCTTTGCTTTGGCAGAGATTACCTCTTGATGTTCCTAAAAAGGATACCTACTTTAATACTGATTATCTTTCTACTCAAACTGGATTGAATTATCTAATATCTACCATCTCTGAGTATATCAATATTATATCCTTATTGATTCTGGGAACCCTACTTTATCTTGGTGGGTGGAATGGTCCAAAAATTTTGCATCCACTGATTTGGACTATAATAAAGACTTTTGTTTTACAAGTAATAATATTATTTTTATATACTATTATTCCCAGAATAAGAGGTTTTAGAAAAAAAATAAATTTAAGTTTAGCTATTCTTTGCTTATTATCATTTTTAAACTTATTGATTACAATATTTTTGGTTCTTTATTTGAAACCTATTTTTTGAGTTTAGCTTATGAAGGGTATATTTAGAAGTTTAATAATTGTTATAAGAAATACATTTAAGAGATCTGTAACTGTTCTTTATCCAAATGATAGAATAATGGTTCCTTATAATAGCAGGGGAAGCATTCAATTGATGGTGGATCCAGATACAAGAAAGATCCTCTGTGATGGATGTAGTCAATGCGAGAAATCTTGTCCATTAAAATTGATATCTATTGAGGTAGATATCAGTAATAAAAAATTAAAAAGTTTTTATATAGATATTAGCAGATGTATGTTCTGTGGTTTTTGTGAGGAAGTATGCAAGAAAAAAGCATTAAAAATGAGTTTTAATTATGAACTGACTGAAAAGGATTTATCAGCTTTAAAGTATGATATTAAAAAATTAACCAAACACGCGAGACCGAAGTTAAGGAAATTCTGGAAAACTTAAAAAAACTTTAAAAAATTAAAAAATTTATTATTAGTTAAAAGGCAAATAATTGGAAAACATAGTATTTTATATAGTATCAATACTTATTGTAATGGGTGCTTTAGGTATTGTTCTTTTTAAAAAGCATCTATTTATAGTTTTGAGTTTTTTGATCTGTGTTTTAAGCATAAGTTTTCTTTTTTTATTTTTGAAAAATTCTGTTCTCTTTTTATTTATATATATTCCCCTTCCAGCAATAATCGCGGGTCTATTATTGGCAGGAATTGGAGAAAGGGAGAATTTAGTTTTTAATTGGAAAAGAGATTGGCCAAGAACTTTTATAGCAATTTTTATAGCCATATTAGTATTATTAGGTCTTGTTTTTGTGATTAATAATAGTAAGTGGGAAACAACTAAAGTTGATGAATTTCAATCCACTTCTCCAGCAAAAATTGCCGAGATATTATATGTTGAGCATACTGCACTTCTGATTATTATATTTATTTATTTTATTAGCTTTTTTATGGGAATATATTTTGTTTCTAAAGATAGGAAGTAAATAGTGTTATCTCTAAAAAATTATTTATATATATCCACGATTATATTCTGTTTAGGAATTTTTGGTGTTTTGTATAGAAAAAGATTTATTCATAAGTTAATTGCTTCGTCGTTAATAGCTTTATCGACTATTATAAATTTTGTTTCCTTTTCTTATTTTTTATATCCAGAAGGGTCTTCTGAATGGATTTTAGGTATTTTTATAATTGGTCTGATAATAATGCAGTTTGCAGTAGGACTTTTTGTTTATTATTTTATTCAAACAAAAGAAAGGGATATTGATATGGAAAGTGTAGATCCTTTTTTAAGATTTGGTATAAAAATGGCAAAGTTTTTCAGGAGGAAATAATTGTTAATTAATTTTTCTCTTATAATTCCAGAACTATTCATATTTCTTTCTTTTCTTTTAATTTTGTTGTTTTCAATTTTTGTTAATAAAACAAAATTAAAAAGGATAGGCTATTTTTGTCTTTTAATAATAGTAATAGCCCTGATTTTAACATTTATATTTAGAAAAAATGTTGGAACTGTTTCATCCAATTTCTTAGAGGTCAACGAACTTTCAAACTTTTTCAGATATTTTTTTCTTTTTTCTGGAATAGGACTTGTTATCTCAATAATAACTTCTAAAATAGAAAGATCTGAGATTTATGTTTTAATTTTGATTTCAATATTTGGAGCTATGTCATTAGGTATCAGCTCAAATCTTTTAACACTACTACTATTTTTAGAAATTGTCATGGTTTCATCCTATTTTGTTTCTGCTTTAAAAGTTGGAGAAAGAAGTTGGATATCATATCTTAGGTATGTTATCTGTGGAATTATCTCATCTTTTTTATTAATTTATTTTCTTTCCTTAATATATGGGCTAACAGGATCTCTTTCTTTAAATATAAGTATTATTAATATTGAGAAATTAAGTCTTCTTTTGATCATAGCAAGTATCGTTTTAATAGTAATTATGATGATCAGGCTATCATTATTCCCGTTTAATTTTTGGTTTCCCCCTTTTGCCAAAGATAGTGGCTTTTTTACAACACTTTTTTTCTCAATCTTATTTATTCCCGCAAACTTATTAGCCATTCAAAAGATATTTGAAGGATGCAATTTCCTAGAATTTAAGTTTCCCTGTCATATAACTATAAGTTTCGTTTATTTAACAATAATATTTTTAAATATTGGTGCTATTTTTCAAAAAAATATCTGGAGATTTTTGGTATTTTCAAATGTAGTTAATATCTGTTTTATTCTTGTTGGTTTTTTATATTCTCAATACTTGAGAATTTATTCTATGGGAATTGATAATATAACTCTGATATATTTGCTTATATATTTAATATCAACATCAGCCTTAATAATTGGGTTAGAGACTTATAGAATATATAAGCTTAAAACTAATTGGGTAGATTTTTTAGAAGATATTAGAGGTGGAATAAAAATTTCACCAATTTTAGCATTGTCATTAATTGTAATATTAATTTCACAAATAGGAATTCCTGGGACTGCTGGTTTTTTAGTTAAATATTCATTAATTAAATCTATTATTGGAGCTACTGGACATTTTGATTTTGAAATTTCTATATTTTTGATAATAAATTATTTGGTAGCTTTTTATTATTATGGAAGAATTATTTTAAGCATATTATCTAAGCCAAAAACGGATATTTACCCTAAATCTAAAAAAGTGAAATTAAATCTATTTAAAGAGAGTTCCCCATACCTTCTATCTTTAGCCTTTATAATATTATGCTCTATCATTATATTGGCTTTGGGTATATATGGTATTATAAATCCCACATTATCTAAAATACTTTTCCCCCTGTTTAAATAATATTTTAACTCCATAGCTGAGAAGTCCCCTTGTGATAGCTGGTGGATGAAAGGCATCATCCATAACAATATATTAAAACAGCTCCTTGCTGATATCTGTTTATTTATATAGAAATACAGATATATAATATAACAAAAAAACAAGAAATTTACATTACAGTGTTAATTACAACTTAAAAAGATATAAAAAATTAAATTTAAATTACCTCATAATCATTTAATTTAGTAGTAAATGATAATATCAAAAACAGTTGACAAAGCAAACATATGTTTGTATAATATTAATAATTTAATAGTTATTTTAAGAAAATTTCCTGTTTCTTCTGTAATAGTCAATTAAGATAACTAAAGTTAAAGCAAACAATAAGAAAAATGAAATTAACTCAAAAAAAAAGAATATTTCCTACAAAAGAACAAGAAGAAACCTTATGGATTCTTTCTGAGAAATGCAGGTTGATATATAACTTTGCACTAACTGAAAGGATAGATTCATGGAAAAATAAGGGTAAGTATGTTTCTTATTTCAAACAACAAAATGATTTACCAATAATAAAAGAGAAATATCCAGAATACAGGTGGGTTTATAGTAAGGTGCTTCAATATATTTTACGAACACTTGATGCAGATTATCGTTCTTTCTTTTCTTTACTTAAAAAAGGTGATAAAAATGCAAGACCTCCTAAATTCAAGGGTAAAAAATACTTTACTGCAATGGTTTACAACCAAAGTGGATTCAAATTCAAAGATGGAAATGTTTTCCTGTCACAAAAGTATAATAAAACTTTACTAAAATTTAAGATTTCTGATAAATTCAAGTTCAGTAAAGTTTATCAGGTTTCAGTATTTAAGAAAGAGGGTAAGTTTTTTATTTGTGTTACTTATGATAGACAAGTGAAAGATTATGTTGATAACAATAAATATCAAGCTTTTGATTTAGGAATTATGAAACATACTGGGGTTAACTTAGATGGTAGGTTCATTGAGTTTAAAAACTCAAGAGTTGATAAATATTGGCAAAAGAGAGTTCAAGAAATACAAAGCAGAAGAGATCATTGCATAAAAGGAAGTAATAAATACAATAAACTAAACAAAAATCTTATAAGAATGAAAAGAAAATGTGCTAATCAAATGAAAGATTTTCAACATAAGTTATCAAAAAAGATAATAGATAATACAAAAGCCAATACAATAATTATTGGCGATTTGGCTGTGAAAGATATGTCAAAGAAAAAGAAAGGTAAATCAAACCATAAAGGAACTAAAGGACTAAATAGAGCAATACAGAACACAGGAACTCTTGGAAGGTTTGTTAGGTTTCTAACCTACAAGGCTGAACTTATAGGTAAGAGAGTAATAGAAATCAACGAAAAAGATACTTCCAAACAGTGTTATGTATGTGGTAAGAAGCACGAAATGCCATTGTATAAAAGAATTATAAAATGTGATTGTGGAAACGAAATAGATAGAGATAAAAACTCAGCTATAAACATAATGTCTCGTTTCCTATCACAGAATGCCAAGTGGACAGGCTATCAGCAATTTGTTGGTAATCTGCGAAAAACAGGTCTACCCGTAGAAGATAGATACTCGCAGGAAGCCCCTTGCGTTAGCTGGGGGTAGTTCACTTAAAATATTCATTAATATGAACTATTTAAAAGATGTTTTTACAAACACATGTTCTTATACACAAAAAAATAAATAACCTTGTCATTCCTTCACTTCGTTCAGGACAGCGTCTGAGCACATTCGCTTTGCTCAGTACAGGCTGTGCGAAGAAACCTCATTATACTTATCTTTTTAAAAGGAGATTGTTTTTCTTGTTTATTTAGCTTTATTTAATAAAAACTTTACATACAAGAATGACAACAAATATAAATTAATTCATATTTATATTTTATAAATAGTAAACTGTAAAACACTATGCTTAAATAGTACAACTAATATATATTATTAACTTTTTATTTATATAAATTATTACTTTTAATAAAATATTATTTGGTGTGAACCCCAAAAGTTGGACACAATGTTATCTAAATTAAACCAACTGAAGGACTTCATTTTTTTTCATTTTATGATATTTAATAGTTAATAACGCCTTTCATCCCCCAGTTATTGCAAGGGAACTTCTCAGCTATAGAGTTAAAATATTATTTAAACAGGGGGA